>JBGCFJ010000580.1:0-8720 GCA_045106885.1 Saprospiraceae bacterium | reverse complement strand
ACGACCCTATTTTTGATACCTCCTTGTTGAGCGACCTGTTTAAACATCTGTCGCCTAGAACCATAATCTTGCTCTGCATATACTGCTTCATCTCCTTCTTTCCATGGAAAACCCGCAATAATCGTATCTAAAGATTCTGTTGTATTTCTGGTAATAATTACCGTTCCTTCTTCACAATCAACTAATTTGGCTAATCTATTCGCTACTGCAGTTTTATTATCCCATTGTACCGTTCGCATATACCAAGAGGCTTGATAATTAATTTCTCTAGCATGGGTGATATAATTATTTAAGGTTTCTTCTGGAATATGGCAATAATAACCGTTTTCCAAATTAATATAATCTGGTTTTAAACGATATCCAGCCCTTATTTTTGCCCAGAAATCTTCATCTTTTGCTAATTCTAAGGGAGAAATAGTCTCAATATCAGGAGTTAATTCTGCTAAATATTGAAATAAAGGCATAGAAGAAATGCCAAGGGAAGTTTTTAAAAAGTCTCGTTTTGTCATTGCTTAAGATTTAATTGGTTCGGATAAAATGAATAGATGATAAAATGAATAAATCTGCTGCTAAGTAAGGAACGCTCCAAAAATAACTTTACACTTCAGGCTGCTTCTATACTTATATCCATCAACCAATCGGTTTGTAAATCCTTGCCTAAATAAAAATCATGAGTTGAAAATTTTTTAAATCCGTTTCGCTCGTAAAATCGAACCGCTCCATAATTTTTTTCCCAAACACCTAACCATAGTCGAGTCTTTTTTAAATCTTTTGCTATTTCAAAAGCTTTATACATCATTATTTGCCCATATCCTTTCCCTTGAAAAGCTGATAATAAATAGATCCGTTCGATTTCTAGCCCATTAGGTATCGTTTCTGTCTGAGCAGCATTTACATTCAATTTTAAATAACCGATAATTTCATGCGCTATTTGGACAAAATAAAACAGGGAATTTTTATTACCCAACTCTGTCTTTATTTGCGCTGAGGTAAAGGCCTTTGCAACATAAATGTCCATATCTTCTTCGGTGTTTTGTGCGTCAAAAGCAGTTCTAAAAGTCTGCACTGAAATAGCCTTCAAACTTGCCCAATCATCGATGTTACATTTTTTAAATTGTATACTTTCCATACCCTTCTCTTTAAATTTTTCCTAAATTTATAAAAAAAAATTTTAATAAAAAAAGAATAATTGTATATTTGTGTGCGTACACAAATATACAATTAAACATAATTTGTTTAATTACCTAAAAATAGTTCTTTGGAAAATCCCGTAAATAAAAGCTATTAAATACTAACTTTTGCTCTTCTTTCAGACAGAGAAAAGTTAGCATTCAATTGAACAGTGGATTTATCAAAGAATGTAAAAAATTCAGTTTGAGTTTAGCCATTAGCATAGATATAGGAGGTACAAATACTAAAATTGGTCTGGTCACTCAATCAGGTGAAATCATTGCTAAAAATCAATTTAAAACGTGGAAAGGGACGACTAAAAATGCCTTTTTCAATAACCTTTTTGATGCTATTGACCAATTAACTTTCACCAAAGACTTTGCGACTATTTCGGGTATAGGTATTGATGCACCAAGTTGTGTTCCAAAAGAAGGAATCATTAAAGAAGCCTCTAACTTACCCTTAAAAGGAGAAGTCCCCATCGTAGATATTTTAGCCATCAAATATAAAAAACCCGTTTTTCTCTGCAATGATGCTAATGCTGCCGCTTTAGGCGAGGGAAAATTTGGGAATGCTCAAGGCATGAAAAACTTTGTCGTGATTACTTTGGGAACAGGATTAGGGGCGGGCATCATTGTGAATAATGCAGTCTTAACTGGTCAAAGCGGCTTATCAGGCGAAATAGGACATATTACGGCTATTAAAAATGGGCGACGATGTGGCTGTGGTAGAAAAGGATGTTTAGAAACATATATTTCGGCTACTGGAATTAAACGCAATTTTTTAGTACAATTAGGAGAACTAAATTTGCCTTCTCGTTTAGAAAAATTACCACTAACCGAATTAACCGCTAGAAAAATAGGCATAGCCGCAAAAGAAGGAGATAAAGTAGCCATTCAAGCTTTTGAGTTTGGTGGTCAAATATTAGGAGAAAACTTAGCTAATTTTGTTCATTTATTTGAACCAGAGGGCATTATTTTAGCGGGTGGTGTCGCTCAAGTTGGCGAATTATTATTTAAACCAACTATTACTGCGCTGTTTGATAATTTACTCCCCAATTATATAGATAATATTCAAGTGCTTCCTTCCGCTTTAGGCGAAAGTGAAGCTGCTTTATTAGGAGCTAGTACTTTAGTTTTTCAATAATCGATTTAAAAGTAGCTTAGGCTTCCAGCCTGAGTAACAGTTATTGCTCAATCAAAATTTTCTATTCAGGCTAGAAGCCTACAGCTACAAAAAATAAAAAAGAACGCATGGTCACCATCAAGAAATCGCCAAAAGTATTAAAATATCAATTTAAGTCTTTTGAGAAATTGCCCACTCGGATTTGGAAGAATGCTAATGAAGCTTCGGTCCACGTTGCCCAATCCATCGCCTTAGCCATTCGGCAAAAACAACAGGAAGGAGAGCCTATTGTTTTAGGCTTAGCTACAGGGTCAACGCCTATCAAGGTCTATGATGAACTAGTCAGACAGCATAAAGAAGAAGGGCTTAGTTTTCAAAATGTCATTACTTTTAATTTGGATGAATATTATCCCATGCAGCCAGATGCAGAACAAAGTTATGTGCATTTTATGCGAGAGTATTTATTTGACCATGTAGATATTAAACCAGAAAATATTCATATCCCTGACGGTAGGATTTCTATGGAGGAAATCGGAAAATATTGCGAAGATTACGAAAAGAAAATTGATGCCTATGGCGGATTAGATATTCAGTTATTAGGCATTGGTAGAACAGGACATATTGGGTTCAATGAACCTGGTTCTTGGGAAAATGCTTTGACTCGATTGGTCAAATTAGATGCTTTGACCAGACAAGATGCAACCAAAGATTTTATCTTAGAAGAAAATGTTCCCTATCGAGCAGTTACTATGGGGATTGCTACGATTATGAAAGCCAAAAAGATTTACATGATGGCATGGGGCGCACATAAAGCGCCAATTACCCAAAAGGCAGTAGAAGGACCAATTAGTGAAACGATTCCTGCTACTTTTTTACAGAAGCATCCAAATATTTCTGTTATCCTTGATACAGAAGCTGCGGGAGAATTGACTAGGGTAAAAACGCCTTGGTTAGTAGGACTATGTAATTGGAATAAGGATTTGATTACGAAAGCAGTTATTTGGCTCTCGATTATTGCCCAAAAACCTATTTTAAAATTAACAGACCACGATTATAACGAAAATGGATTAAGTGATTTAGTAGTAGAATATCAATCGGCGTATAAATTAAATATTGAGATTTTCAACCGACTGCAGCATACCATTACCGGTTGGCCTGGGGGCAAGCCAAATGCAGATGATACTACTAGACCAGAAAGAGCTACGCCCGCTAAAAAACGAGTTATTATTTTTAGTCCTCACCCCGATGATGATGTGATTTCAATGGGGGGAACTTTTCTAAGATTGGTAGAACATGGGCATGAAGTGCATGTAGCCTATCAAACTTCTGGTAATATCGCCGTCCATGACCATGATGCCCTTCGGTACTTAGAATTTTTCCGTGAATTTGGTGACCATAATGGCATGGAGGGAGAAAACTTATTAAAGAAATTAACGAAAGTTGAAAAATTCTTACAAAAGAAAAAACCTGGTCAATCTGATACCAACGATGTTCGCTTAGTGAAAGGGCTGATTCGTAGAGGAGAAGCTAGAGCAGGCGCTCGTTTCTGTGGTTTACCTGATAAACAAATTCATTTTTTAGACATGCCCTTTTATGAAACAGGTAGGGCTAGAAAAAAACCACTCGGACAAGCAGATATTCAAATAGTAGAAAAATTATTACAAGATATTCGGCCACATCAAGTCTATGCGGCTGGGGATTTAGCGGACCCCCATGGTACACATAGAGTTTGCTTGGATGCTATTTTCCAATCTTTCCGAAATCTAAAAAAAGAAAAATGGATGAAGGATTGTTGGTTATGGATGTATAGAGGTGCATGGCACGAATGGGGCATTCACGAAATAGAAATGGCGGTTCCATTAAGCCCACATGAATTGATGAAAAAACGTCGAGCTATTTTTATGCACCAATCCCAAAAAGATAGTGCGCCTTTCCCCGGTTCTGATGCTAGAGAATTCTGGCAACGAGCAGAAGATAGGAATATGGAAACTGCCAAAACTTATAATGAGTTAGGTATGGCAGAATATGAAGCGATGGAGGCTTTTGTTCGATGGAGGGATTTGTAAAATAGATTCCAACGCCTAATTATCCGTGTTATTATTCATCTTCCGACGAATCTGAGCGAACTGTGTTATGAAAATAAAGGAACATAGAAGCATCAATAACACGGATAATTATCAATTTTTCACCTGACGTTCTAAATAGATAATCAGAAAGAAAATTGATACCTAGAAAGAAGTGAGCAGTCAGACCCTTTATTACATAAACTGTCAGAAGTCAGATTGAACAAATGTAAACTTCTGACATTCAGTTGGTTACCTATATTTAATCTGACTTCTGACAGAAAATTTCAATTTTCGGTCTGACTTCTGACCTCTAAAAAATATCAGTTTTTCACCTGACGTTCTAAATTATTGTATCTTTGATGAGAATCAACCTTTTTTGAATAACGATTATTAGTTATTATGTTTCTTGCACCACTCAACTACGACCGTTTTTTTAAAAAAATCTTTTCTGATAAAAGAATTGCTAAACGTTTTTTAGAGGACTTCTTTGAAGTCACTATTGAAGAAATTGACTTAGTGTCTTTAGACCATAAATTAACCAATGAAGCACATCTTCTGCATTTTGACTTTCGGTGCAAAGTAGATGGTCAATACATGATTGTAGATATGCAACAATGGTACAAACAAGACATCGTCCAACGGTTTTATGTATACCATACAGCTAATACTGTTTTACAATTAGAAAATTTACCAACTATCCAACCAACCAAAGAAAAAAAAGTTAAAGATTATCGGACGCTGATGCCTGTTAAAACTTTAATTTGGTTAGTAGATGATACTTTACAAATAAAAGATGATTTCTTAATCCATCAAATGTTGCCTAGTGAATTACTAAATTTTGTAGAAAATGACTCGCAATGGACGAATGATGCTTGGGAAAAAGCACAAGCAACCAGAACGAAAATCCTTAACTTATTAAATAATAAAGCCAAAGACCTTCCTTTCTTGAGAAGTAATCAGCTGATTTTTGCCTTCCAAAAAAATATTGTTAAAAATCAAAAAATGAAACCCTATGTAAAGTGGTTTGAATTTGCACAAAAAACAAGAGATGAAAACAACCAAAAATCAGACTTTGAAACTTATGTCAAAGATGAAGTTTTTAGTGAAATTATTCGCAAATTAAGTCATAAAAGCCTAGATGCAGAAGACCTTAGTTTTATAGAATATTACCGTTTACTAGAAGGACAGAAAGATGTCTGGGAGAGTCAATATAAAGCAGAAGGAGAACGAACCGCTTGGCAAAAAGCACAAGTTCAAATTGAACAGGCAGAAAACAAAGCGCAACAGGCAGAAAATAAAGCGCAACAAATGACAGATAGAACTATCTTAGCACTTATTCAAAATAGTAATCTCAATGACGCAATTATTGCGTCAACTGTAAATGTACCGATTGAAAGAGTACAACAAATTCGTTCATCACAAGTCACTTAAAATTAAATCGACTACGAAATAGGCCGTTAATTTACAAAATTTACGCCGAATAATTTATTTTTTAGAAGCATCCTTACAAAAAATTTAAATTTCCTATAATCGCTGTTTTACCAACTAAAAATAGCCTAGGCTTTCTAAAAAACAAATCTAAGCTCAAAATTGAACTATACTTAACTAATATATCCCCTGTTTTTACACCATTAACCCCTTCCTTAACAGTTATTTAAAGACAGTTTTTGTTACTTTTCCAGCAACATCTGTCAAAAGGTCGTATCTTTGCGCCCGTTTTGGGGTTGTACTATACATTAAGGTATATGCCCAAATAACTATCAATAATTTAATCGAATCTTCGATTTCACCATTCAAATTTAGAAATGGACATTAGAAATATTGCAATTATTGCCCACGTAGACCACGGTAAAACGACTTTGGTTGACAAAATGATTTTAGCAGGACAGCTTTTTGGCGATCACGAAAAGCCTGGCGAATTAATTTTGGACAATAATGATTTAGAACGGGAAAGAGGGATTACCATTGTCTCAAAAAATGTATCTATTACTTATAAAGGGGTAAAAATTAATATTATTGATACGCCTGGTCACTCCGATTTTGGTGGAGAAGTAGAGCGGGTATTAAATATGGCAGATGGGGTCATCTTATTGGTAGATGCCTTTGAAGGCCCAATGCCGCAAACAAGATTTGTCTTATCTAAAGCGATTGAATTAGGCTTAAAGCCTTTAGTGGTCGTGAATAAAGTAGATAAAGAAAATTGTACACCAGAAGAAGTACATGAGCAAGTGTTTGATTTGATGTGTGAATTGGACGCAACTGAAGACCAATTAGATTTTCCAGCAATTTATGGTTCTGCCAAATATGGCTGGATGAATACCACTTGGGAAGTACAAACAGATAATATCACGCCCCTATTGGATTCTATTATCGCAAATATTCCTGCGCCAGTAATTAAAGAAGGAACGACTCAAATGTTAGTGACTTCTTTGGACTATTCTAACTTTACAGGTAGAATGGCGATTGGTCGATTGGTTAGAGGAGAATTGAAAACCAATACGGATATTGCCTTAATTAATAAGGAAGGTGATATTAAAAAGCATAGAATTCGAGGCTTATTTACTTTTGAAGGTTTAGGAAAAGTCAAAGTAGATTCTGTAAAAGCGGGAGATATTTGTGCCATTCAAGGAATTGAAGGATTTGATATTGGGGATACCGTAGCAGATGTAGAAAATCCAGAAGCTTTGGCGACTATTGCTATTGATGAACCAACCATGTCGATGTTGTTTACAATTAATGACTCGCCATTTTTTGGAAAGGAAGGAAAATACGTTACTTCTCGACATATCAAAGAACGATTAGAAAAAGAATTAGAAAAGAATTTAGCATTAAAAGTAGAACCTACTAATTCTGCTGATTCTTTTAGAGTTTTTGGTCGAGGAGTACTGCATTTAGCGGTATTGATTGAAACCATGAGAAGAGAGGGTTACGAATTGCAAATTGGCCAACCTCAGGTTATCATGAAAAAGATTGATGGCGTGACTTCTGAGCCAGTAGAGCAATTAACGATTGATATTCCAGATGTAACTTCAGGAAAAGCCATTGAAGCGGTGACGAAGCGGAAAGGAATGATATTGTCTATGGAACCAAAAGGTGGTCGTCAATTATTGCAATTTGAAATTCCATCTAGAGGAATTATCGGTTTAAGAAGTTATTTATTAACGGCTTCTGCTGGGGAGGCAATTATGACGCATAGATTCAAGGAGTTCCAACCTCATAGAGGAGATATTCCTGGTAGAATTAATGGGTCTTTAATTAGTATGGAACAAGGAAAAGCCATTCCATTCTCTATTAATAACTTGCAAGAAAGAGGAAAATTCTTCATTACTGCGAATCAAGAAATTTATGAAGGGCAAGTAGTTGGAGAAAATAGTCGTCCTGGGGATTTGGTCATTAATTTAACCAAAACTAAGAAGATGTCTAATATGCGGTCTGCGGGTAATGATGCGAAAGTTAAAATTGTGCCACCAATTGTTTTTACTTTAGAAGAAGCTTTAGAATATATCCAAGAAGATGAATTTGTAGAAGTAACGCCAGGGTCTATTCGCTTAAGAAAGACTTTTTTGAAAGATCACGATAGAAAACGTGCTAAGAATAAGGCTTTAGCGCCTGCTTAAAGTCAGTTATCTGTTAGATTAATATCTCGTAAACCAACAACTGGCTTAAACAACGAGGTAACAAGTATAAGTAAAATTCAATTTTCAATTTTAAACCACCTTCGGCGGGAATTTGAGGTTGAATTTGAATTTGAGATTAACAATTAGCTACATTTTAAATTATCGACAATTTGTTGGTTTTAAATTTTGTGTAAGCGCCTAATAATAAAATAAAAAGGGTGTTCTGCAATTTGTAGAACACCTTTTTTATTCAATTCAGCTATTCCCAGGACAGACTGAAGTCTGTGCTACCAGTTGACGATTGAGTACTTACTTTTTTACCACTTAAATTACTAACTATCAATTTTTTTTAAATATTTATTTATCAAATATGTTTTATTGTGTTTTAATGGCATTAATTTTGTCTAATTTTTAGCATCCTTCACTTTAAAAAATAGCAGCCATGAAAGAACTTCAAGAAAATATTTTAAAACTACTAATTCTTTGCTTGGTTTATTTATTTACTACACTATAATCTCTTTTCCATACTGCACTAATTTTCTTATTTTATGGCTTCTCAGGCAAGATGCCTAAGCTACTTATGTGCTAATAACTTCGGCTTATAAATTTCTTCATCAAAACTTCTTGGTCTAATCTAATTTTTACAAAATATATCCCTTCTGTTATCGACGGTAACTTAATTGGAATTACTGTTTCTTTAGTATACCTATCTCGGTTTTCTGCATAGATTTTTCGACCTACC
>JBGCFJ010000058.1:0-19029 GCA_045106885.1 Saprospiraceae bacterium | reverse complement strand
ATCCAAGGATTTTCGTATTTTTTTTTATTATCTAAGGTCTGCCAAGGGGCAAGTGTTGTTTTTTTCTTGGGCGATTTTTTAAATGATACTAAATAATGGCAGATATGTTGCAATAGGCGGAAAATTGACGGTTATAGGTGGATTATAGCGTCAAATAAAATATAGGTATTTAAAAAAAATTAGAATGTAATCTAGCTCATCAAATTCCTTGCTCATACACCCACTGCCAGCGAATAAGTAGTATAAGTATTTTTGTAAATCCCCCTAATAAGCCGTAATATTGGCTTTTTTAAAGGTTTAATTCTCCGCTATTATGATTAAAATTTTAAGTATCCTTATTCCTGCTTACAATGAAGCTAGAACTATTGAACTGATTCTCAATAGGGTACTTGAGGTGGAGTTAATTCATCAGATAAAAAAAGAAATTATTATCATTGATGATTGTTCAACGGATAATACTTATGCTATTGTTGCCGATTATATTAGCGCACATCCTGAAGCTAATATGCAATTAAAACAACATCCCAAAAATAAAGGAAAAGGAGCTGCCATTCATACGGGAATCCAAGCAGCGACAGGAGATTATTTGATTGTCCAAGATGCAGATTTAGAATATGACCCGATGGAATTTAATGAGTTGTTCCAACCTGTTTTTTATGATAATGCAGATGTTGTTTATGGCTCTCGTTTTATGGGGAGTAAACCACATCGAATTCTTTTTTTCTGGCATACCATTGGGAATCGAGTATTGACCTTTTTGTCCAATATGTTAACAAATTTGAATTTGACAGATATGGAAACTTGCTATAAATTATTTAGGTCGGATATTATTAAAAATATTAACTTAAAAGAAAATAGATTTGGTTTTGAACCAGAAGTAACGGCTAAAATTGCCAGAATTCCTAAAATTAAAATTTATGAAGTAGGCATTTCTTATTACGGTCGCACTTATGAGGAAGGCAAAAAAATTAATTGGAAAGATGGCTTTCGAGCAATTTACTGTATTTTGAGGTATAATTTGTTTAAATGAGAGGTATCAGGTGTCAGGTGTCAGATGTCAGGCAAGTTCGATATTTAGCTAATACTGAATATCCATGGTGGGATGATTTTGTAGCGTAATCTCCTCAATCAACCATCTATGGTAAATCCTGGTATTTATCGACTTTGCAATGTCCATTTCAAATTTTAGTAGTTGTAAAAAATCAACAAATTTTAGCAGGCTTAATACTAACAAAAGATGGTAGGGGAAATTTTGCCAATCCTTATTTATGTAAATATTTAGGGGTTTATTACGCTAGCTTTGTAGGAACGCCTTATAACCAAGAAACGAAACGGAGAAAAGTTACCAACTTATTATTAACAGAGATTACTCAAAAACCTACCTTTAATTATTTTTTTCATCCAAGATTTACTACTTATTTCTCTTTCTACTTAAAAAACTATGAAAGTCGATTGCGTTATTCCTATTGGATTAATTTGCAAGATCAACCTTTAGCACAAATAACTGCTAATTTTCATAGTAAATTACGCTCAGAAATAAAAATTGCTCAAGCCCAATCTTTTTCGATTGTCAACGATGTATCTGTAAATGTGTTTACCCAAATTTGTCAAAAAACTTTTCTCCAAAAAGGACATAAATTTCCATTTACTATTCCTTTTTTAAATAATTATTGTCAACAATTATTGGATAGAAAAGCGCTTCAACTTAATGGGATTAAAGACGAAAAGGGTAGGGTGATGGCGGTTGTTGGTATCTTGATTACTCCTCAAACGAATACCTTGATTTTGAGTGGATTCGATAAGCAATTGATACAACGTGGCGCTAATGAATACTTAGTCTATCATTGTATTCAACAAGCTAAGAAACAAGCTGATTTTTTTGACTTTGAGGGTTCTATGATTCCAGTAATTGAGGCTTTCTATCGAAAATTTGGTGGAGAATTTAGACCTTATTTAAATATTTATAAAAATAGTACTCGGCAATTTTTGTCCGAAAAATTGAGGTTTTGGTATCGGCGCTTACGTGCTTCATTGACTTTTATGAATTAGAAACCTATAGGTCTAAGTTTGCAGGTGTCGGGGTCAGGCGTAACGAACGGAGCTTATTTTTACCACGGAGGGACGGAATTCATAGAGAACACAGCATTTTTTGATGAGTATAGTTTAATCCCTTAGAAATTTGGACATAAAAAATAGTGAACCGCCTAAGCAATTCACTATTTTTTACTTGATAATATCTTTCTAATATGACGATGTACGAATTCATCATTCATCGTTCATCATTTTTTCTACCTAGCCAAAGTAACTTCTCCAGTAAAAACCTCTGTTTTGCCATCAATGAAAGTAATTTCAGCCATGTAAACATAAACATCATTTGGTGCCATTTGACCATTGACAGTCCCATCCCAGCCATGATTAAGCTGACCATTAATCGCTCCTCCAGTATCGTCGCCTGATATAAAATTAGTTGGCGATTGATAAACTCGTTCTCCCCAACGATTGAAAATTTGTAGAGTATTGACGGATAAAGCATCAGTACTGGTAAAAATCGTATATATATCATTATTCCCATCTCCATTAGGACTAAAGATATTTGGTGCATACACTCTTCGGGTGGTAGATAAATAAACGATGACGGATGCAGTTTTAATGCATCCATTGTCATCGCTTACTGTTAGTGTGTAAGTGGTAGTACTCGTAGGTGTGACTTGAGGATTTGGGCAATCTTCACAACTCAATCCTGCTGCTGGTGTCCAACTGAAATCAACATCTGTTGTTGCTTCATAATTGGCATCCAGCTCCATATTATCCCCAAGGTTTAAAATTAAATCTTCTGGTAATTCGACGGCTAATCCTGATGCTTCTGGCAAGGTCACTTCTATTTCCGTTCCACAACCAGCAGCATCTTCTACTGTTAGTGTATAGCGCTCGCCTGCATCTAATACAAAGCGATTACTATTACTAAAATCAATGCCATCTGCAGAATAAGTGACCGTGCCTCTTGTATTCAATACCCCATCAATCGTTACAATGCTAGATGTTTTTAATTCACATAAAGACGAGCTATCTACAAAAGCTAAGGCAGTTATTTCATCAGGCTCTGCTATTTCTAAATTTGTTACTTGATTACAAACGCCTGTTGCATCTGTTACCGTAAGGGTATAAGAACCTCCTGTTAAACTTGTTAAATTATCACCAGTACCTGTTGCGGTGCCATTGTCCCAAGCATAAGTGAAAGGTGGATTTTTTCCACTTGTTATTGTACTAATTACGCCATCATTCAGCCCAAAGCAACTTACATCTGCACTAGTTGCAGTCATATCTATCCATCCGTCCATTTTTACAATGGCTTCTTGGGCAGACTGACAGCCGTTTTCATCTGTTACCGTAAGCCCATAAGTATCTGGTGCTAGATTGATTATTTTTGTTGCGTTAATTAGACCATTGCTCCATTCATAGGTAATATCTCCTCTTCGATTAATTGTTGTAACTTCTATGGAACCATCTTGACTTTCTTCACAATTAGCGAAAGTGATAGCTAAATCAAAGGCAATAGGTTCTGGAGCGTTGACTACTTCGGTGAGTACAATATTGGCATTTTTTCCATCAAGGATTTGAATGTTATATTCTCCGTCCGTTATATTTTGTAAAGTAATTGGGGTGTTTACTTGTTCTGATACGACACTATCTATTTCACCAGTTAAAGTATTGGTTAATACAATTGTAAAAGGTGAATTCCCACCGTTAATATCAATCACCATCGTTGTTACGTCATCTGGACAGTTAAGTACTCCAACTGTTGCGGAAGCAGTCGCTTCTAAAGCATCTGGACACCCAGCATTTGGAAATGCACTTCCTTGATAAGCATTGACTGGCCCAACTCCTCGAATAGTAAATAAATTACCGACATTTAAGAATTGAGAATTGGGTGGCAAGAATGGATCGGAAGTGTCGTCAATGATAGAAATATCTCCTGTACAAACTGCACTGTTCTCGAAGGTAAATAGAATGATTTCTTCCCCTGCTGTGTAAATAAGATCTTGTAATGGAGAATTTAATTGAACAGAAAAATAATCTGCACTTGCATTTTCTACAGGGGCTTTAGCAAAACCTGATACTGTCCAATCTCCAGTAATACCTTTTAAACGAGTCAACTCGAAACCACCAGTTGGGGCAATAAGCGTTATTTGTGCAGAGTTCGTAATACTAAAGATAGCATTAAACGTGGTTTGTGGAATGACTGATACTTGATAAGTCTTATTATCTGGTAATAAAATTAATTTTCCTTCTACTTGTGCAGAAAGCTGAATTCCTTGGGTAATTAAGCAGATAATACAAAGGAAATATTTGATAATGCGCATTGGTTGCCTTTATTTCGTGTTAGTTGAAAGTTTTGGGAGGGAGGTAAGGGGGAGTCGGTTGTACTTTAAAATTTATGGCTTTTTGATGAATTTTGGAGGGCTTTAATAGAGACATCTTTACCATTTCAATATTAGTTTCCACTTCAAAATTCTCGCCAAAGGTGATTTTTAACAAGAAATTGACCCTTATTTAACAACATAATTCACCAATCCTTAATTTGTTTTTTTATTGCAAATAAATTGAGGACTGATGAACTATGATTTTTATTTATCGATATAATGTAATCGGACCAGAAAAAATTTGCTCTACCTCACTTATTGTTACTTTTACAACATAAAAATAAACACCATCAGGAGAAAGCGCTTCACCAAAATTGCCATCCCATCCTTCATCGTTGGTATAGTTTTCTTTTTTGAAAATCTGATTTCCCCAACGGTTATAAATGAGTACATTATTTTCTGGATAATTTTCTATGTTTTTAATAGTAAACACATCATTCATTCCATCATTATTTGGACTAAAGCCGTTATAAAAAACAAGTCCTTCTTCACTAATGGTAACTCTGACAATTGTTGTATCACAGATGTTGTCATTACATAAGGTTAGACAGAAAAAATCTTTACCCAGAAAGTCTCTGTTTGGGGTATAGCCAAAACATTCATCTGTTCCTCCGTCAATACCATTTAGTACCCCTACATTTGGTTCATTACAAACTTTGATGGTTAAATTTTCGGTACCTGTTTCATCTGTTTTTAAACACTGACCTAAGATTGGCGTATTGACAACCGTTGCTAAATCTAAAGTGTCTACACCGTCTTCTAAACCTTGTACTTTAATATATATATCATCCTCACAATCGTTTAAAGGGTCTTTTATGGTGTATTTTTTGATACCTCTTGTTCCATCTAAAATGATGCTTTGAAACATCGTATTCATCGTGGTTATTGGTAATTCAGGTATTTGACTAGATCCATTTGCTTGTACTTTTAAGGTTCCGTAAATGTTTGAAGTAGAAAATCCCTGAATGGCTGTTAATGTTTCATTGACTACCCAGTTAGCTTGAAAATCAAACTGATTCATTTTTGTCGCTAATTCTTCTATTGTAGAAAATTGAAAATCTCTTAAAGTATCATTATTAACAGACCATTCAATCAAATTAAATGGAGCACCGCCTAATTCAAAGAGCATTCCATAATCATAAAAAACAGAGGTTTGCATACATTCTCCAAATTGCATTTGCTGAAGCTCTCCACTGGAATAAAATTGAAATTCTGATAAATCCATGTTTTCAATAGGAATACAAGCAGTTGCTTCTTCATTGACTACAAAAGCATTTAAGGTATCTAAACCAGTGAAAATATTACAAGAGACTACATTACAGGTTGTTCCAGTCATTATATTATCGAAAGTGACAGTACAGCCAGAAGAGCCCGTGACGGTTAGTTGATAAGTAGAATCTGAATTTAATTCATCTCGACTTGGTCCGGATGCTTTATTAGGTTCCCAACAGAAAGAAAAACCATTATTATTACCATTGACAGTGACAGCTATGCTTCCATCGTTATTTTCACAACTAGCTGGAATTGTTGAAATGTCAATCATCCATTCATCGGCATTCTCTCCAGGTGTTAAGGTGAATTCTTCTGTAATGCTACAACCGCTTTCTCCTGTTAACATTACGGTGTAAAGACTACCTTCTGCTGCTGGGTCGGTCTCAAAAGTAAGTAGTTTCTCATTACTGTTGTCATTCGAAAATGCCCCTCCAGTAATTGTGTATTCTGCAATAGTTTCACTCAATTCTAATTGAATGTTTCTATCACTTTCGCTACAAACTATTTGGTCGCCTGGTGGAGTCGTGATTCTTAAATCTGCCGTTTGACTAATCGTTACTGGATTGTTTTCAAAGGCTGCTTCACAATTGCTGCCTTGAATTCTAAAAACTACATTATATCCTCCTATTTCTAAATCTGAAAATAAATTTTCTGTTTGCCAAGTCATCCCACTATCTACACTATACTCTATGATATCTGTTTCATTGCTGCTGTTTGCTTGAATGAAAATAGCCCCTTTTTCGTCTTTACAAGCATTGGGAGGTGTTACCATCAAATCAACTATTTCAGGTGCGCCTTCAATCGCTAGACTAATTGGCGTTGAGCCAGTAGCAGAACATACTTCATCTTGATTAGCTACTAGAATAATAAAATCACCTGCTCCTAAATCGTCAAATTGAGCGGTTTCTTGGTAAGTTGTACCATTATCTATACTATATTTTAGGGGGGCTATACCTCCTTCTGCGGTTATGGATATTTGCCCATTAGCTTCACAGTTGGTAGGTTGAATTGTGTCAATAGCGGTAATATTAGGTCCAGCTATTGGGACCACCATTAAAGTATCCGTGTCTATGCAGTGGTCATTCTCCGTACTCATTAAAATGTACTGTGTTGGACCATCAGGAGTGATTTCTGGGTTTGCACAATCTGTACAACTAATATTTCCATCTGTTATCCAAGTAAAATTACCTGTTCCTCCTAGCGGATTTAAGGTAACTGTTTCTCCTGCACAGACCTCTAAATCAGCTCCTAAAGTCACTTTTGGACAGAGTCTAAAAATAGTGGTATCTGAAATGCTATTATCAGTCGCATCAAAATGAACAATACATAAGGTTTCACTTTGATTGAAATGATCGTCTGTTGTAATGTCAAAACAATTACTTCCATCTGTTAAGCTCGTAATGACAGTACCTTCTCCACTACATAAAGCAACAGTCCCTATATTGGCCGCTGCAATATTTAATTCATCACCGATACATAAAGTCGTAGTTTCTTCTACAGGTAAGGTAACATAAATGGTATCTGTTGGTAAATTAGTAGGTTCTGTTGGATCTCCAATGTTTTCGCCACAATCTGATATTTCATTACTATTATTACAAATAATGCTTAAATCCGATCCAGTGGCAGCTACGGTAATTTGTTGATTTGCATTGGCATTCTCACTATTGGGTGGATAAAATGAATCAATGAAATTTTCCATAAAAAATACTTGACTTCCTGTACAAATACCGCCATTTTCAAAAGAGAATAATGGGATTTTAACGCCTGCTGTATACTCTATCGTTCTAGTTCCTAAAGTTGTTAGACCAAAAACTATATAGTCAAAATCTGGTGCTTCCATAGGTGCATTAGAGCGACTGTTTTGTTCAAAACTAGCTCCTGCAGTTAAACTTTGGAAATTGGTTACTTCAAAACTACCAGTTGGTACTTTTAAGGTAACTTGAGCGGTAGAAGTTGTATTCTGAGGAACTGGAATTGTTTGTTCAGATATAACAGAAACAGTAAAAACGCCATCATTAGCATCTAGTACATAGGTATATTTACAGTCTGTATTTTGTGTACCCCCTCCATTATTTCCTTCTCCATCACCTGAACAAGCTGTAGCGACGACAATCGCTTCTACGTCATCATGACATGGCGCATCTTTTGCGCGGACTCGTGGTCGATAAGTTCCAGCTACTAAATCTGTAAATAAGCCGTCGTTTTCTAACCAAGTAACTCCCTCGTCTATACTATATTCTAAGGTAGTAGCTGCTACAATTGGAATGGCGTCTATTGTAAGCATTCCATCTGATTGTGTACAATTATCTGGAGTACTACTTGTTCCAATAATAATAGCATCTGCTGGAGGCCCTAATTCTACTGTTACATCTCGTTGGATACATAAAGGAATTTCATCTCTTACCCAAACATTATAAACTTTACCGGATACTAAATCTGTAAATGTAGGGTCGTTTTGGAAACTTTGCCCCCCATTAATAGAATATTGGAGTAGTAAACCTTCTGTGTCTGGTGTAGCGTAAATCGTTATTGTACCAGGCACTATACCACATTGACTAGGATTGGTCGTGACAATTGAATCTATTAATTCACATGCAATTCCAACTTGATCTTGTAAACAATTGGCCTCTGGTCCATAAGTACCAGAGAAAGCATTGCCAAAACCTGCTCCTAAAACGGAGATTTGATTACCAATATTGATATTCTTGGAATTGAAGAAAAAAGGATCATCTTCTGTAATAAAATCTAATGTCCCAGTACATTTACCGACATTTTTAAACGAAAATAATTCATTTTCTACACCTGTTATATATTCAAGCGTGGAAATATTACCGCTTAAATTAAAAACCAGATAATCTTTTTCTGGATTCTCTTCTGGGGCTACCACATTATTATCATTCACCCAATTTCCTGTGATATTTTTAATGCTATCTGCCTTGAAGCCACCCGTAGGAACGACAAAACTTAGCTGAGCATTATTAGTAATACTTAAAGTACCAGCATAAGATACTTCTGGACGTACTTTTACCACATAGGTTACTTGATCTTCTTGTAACTCTACAGTAAAAAACATTTGCCCATAGACCACTGTCTGCAAGCACATTAATTGGATAATGAGTAAATAAAAAGATTTTCTCATGATTTTAGCTTTAAAGCGTTTCGACTAAAATCATTTGAAAAGATAGTAGTAATAATAGTAGAATAAGAAATGGATGAATCCATTAACAAGATAAATAATAGATTTTTTTTAAGTGTTTTGACTTAAATTGATGCTATTATTACAAAAGTGGAAAGTGATGTAAAATTTGAGAACTAGTTATTAGGCTTTCAAAAATAACGCCAAAAAATAATAGCATATTCTTTATTGTTATTTGTAAGCTGGTAATTAAATGAAATGGTTAATTTTTTTGTTGAAATAATTAAAAATAAAATACTTAAAACATTGATAGTCTTAAAAATAATTTTTTTTAACTGATTTAGTGACGTTTTTTGGCTAAAAGATGGCTTTTTAAAAGAAAAAAAAAATGACTATCGTTCTATAGCTTAACTTTCTGAAAAAAAGACCAAATACACAATATGGCATGAATTTTGGTCTTTTTCTTTTGTTTTAATTGCCTCCCTATTTCAATTCCCCTACTTTAATGGATTCCCCCTTTTTATATTTTTAAAACACAAACACCTAACAAACAGCTTATGAACAGGGTTATTTCCCAACACTCAAAAATGCTCACTTACCCTTTTTACGCACACTACTACCTTGGAGTAAAGAAAGCAGTTGCTTATTCTTTATTTGTTTCAGCGTTAGTTCCCTTTATTATATTTTTAACTAGATATTATCGAACCATTGGTTCACTTAATATATAACATACAGATTGATATACATTTAAAAACGAACACTTTTCGACTCGTTTCTTTCTGAATTCATTTCCTCCCCAACCTAAGATATTCAATTCCCCCTATTGAAAAATAAGTTGTTTTATGGATAAGTGAAATGAAATTATAAAATTTAAATTGTTGATTATTAATGATTTAAGCCCTTTATTTTAACTTTTATTAGACTACTATACATTTTTAGATTTTGATGTTTAGACTTGCGAAGTTTTCAAAACTTAGTAAGTCTTATTGGTTCAAAATCAATTATTTAGACTTCCCAAGTCTTGGAGATTTTTTAAGTCATTCAAAAAATGTATAGGAGTATAAACTTTTATCCTTTGTTTTTGAAATGATCATTTGAAAAGATAGTAAAATCACTTGTAGATAACCAATGTGGAAAACAAAATTTGAGAACTTTAGTACTTTTTTAGGAAAGTCATTTTAGAGAATTAGATAAACAAAAAAGCTACTTACGTGAGATACTTTGTAGAGAGAATATTAAAGGATTCCTCCTGATTATTTTCTTTGTTAAGGTCTTATTATTTTCAACGACTTCTAGTGTTACACTACTTCGTTTTAAAAGAACGTAGTGGTTCCAGTCATAAATCTTTGACAGGTTAAATTGGCGTCTTTTTCTGTTATATAGCGTTATTTTTTTCTCAAATATCATGGCTATTCTCAAGAAAAATGCCTTATCTAATGAAAAAATACACTCGATTAAACTATCAATTACTTATGATTTGAACGAGTAGCTATATTCTTAAAGCCTCTTTTTTCGACCATTTTATCTTGGTAAGCTGGCAAATAACCTTTGTAAGCCTTGTCATTGTTATGCCCAATTTTGAAAAATGTTTGTAAAAATGAACCACTTATTAATTTATAAAAACAAAAAAAAGTCGCTGATGAAAGAACATTTTCACACCTACAAAAAAATAATCATTTTGCTTCCGCTGCTTCTATTGGGCTTTCTAGCTACGGTGCAGGGGCAAGTTGAAGAACAATTTGAATTTAAACTCCAGTATATGGAAGAGGGTAATGACTCTCTTTGGGGAGTTTTTGTTCGACCATTAGCTGGTTTTGAGACAGGGAAGAATGATGCAGTAGTAGGATCTGGACAGATTACTATTTTGATGAGAAATAATGGACTAGATTCTATTCATAATATCCAGAGTGTTAGTGGTAGATGGAATGGTTTCTATGATGTGGTTAAAGGACCAACTGAAGCAACGGATATATCTTATTTATTTATTGGCCTTTCTGATGGGGATGGCATTAACCTAGAAGATGGAGAAGAAACACTCTTATTAACTTTCCAAGTACCAGGAGATTGTCCCGATACTTTAGGATTGATTGATAATGCATTGGATCCTTTTAATGTATCTATTTATAACGAAACCGGAAACAACTCAGTAGGAAATAATCCAGGAATGGATTTATCGACTTTTAATTCTAGTACTGGTCGTGTTTATAATTGGGAAGGAAATTATAATACGAGAGCTTTTAGTTGTGGTGATTGTGATAGTGATGGTATTGCTGATGGTATTGAAGATTCAGATGGAGATGGTTTATTTTCACCTGGAGATACTTCGGAAATTTGTAATGTTTGTGACCCTTTAGGCATTGGTAACTATCGAGCTACTTTAATGGGCGGTGATACAGTTACTTTATGTGGGGCAGTAGGGCAAGATTCGATTCCTTTGATGGTTGAATTAACAGGGGGGTGGTCTCCTTTTGTAGTTACTTTAGAGGAAACGGAAATGGTATCTGGTAATACAAAAACATTGACCTTTACAGATTATGAAATTGGGGATAGAATCTATGTAGCACCTTCTGCTACTTCTACTTATGTAATGACAAATATTACTGATAGTCCTCCACAACCAAATGCTCAAGATTCGCTCTTTTGTACGATTAGTGTAGATAGTTTATTTGAGAGCGTTGAAATTATGGTAGAAGGTCCCTTAACTTTTGATAATACATCAGATGCTCATCCTGTACATTATACTGCTTGTAATTTGGATACGTTGTTTTTTGAGGTAGATGCTAGTAATGGTGGAGATGGTGTATTGTTGTACCAATGGCAGGTGAGCCCTGATTCTACGGATGCCAGCTTATGGAGAGATATAGAAAATGGAACACCTTATGCTTTTGCAACTACAGATTCTTTAATTATCTCTAACCCACTTGGACTAGATGGTAATTTTTATCGAGCAAAGATTTTTACCCCTTTTTGTGATACGCTTTATTCTTATGCGGCAGAGTTAGGAGTGGACGGACCTTTTATAATTGATGTAGAAGTTGTTGATGCTTCTCTTTGTGCTTTGGAAGATGAAATTTATTTCTATACAGAGACTTCGGTGGGTCAGGGAAATTTTAACCGAAAATGGGAAGTAAGTCAGGATACTGGTAAAACTTGGATAGATGTGAGTGCACTGTCTAACCCTGCCCTTGCTACTCATACCGCAACGACTTCTACTGCGGCAGGGGGCGTTGGCATTGAAAATATTTATTACGATACTTTATATATTACGAATCCACTCGCAACTATGAACAAATGGCAGTATAGAATTGCTGCTGTTGGAGATAATATCAATGCTTGTACGGAAATTTATACGAATGAGGCTACATTGACTATCGAAGGAGAAATCAATATAACTGTTGAACCTGTGGATGTAGCAATTTGCTCAGATGCTGTCGCCTGTTTTGGTGTGACGACAACGAATGTTGCTACTCAAGGGGAAACTCAATATCAATGGTATGTTTTAGAAAGAGGCATGACGGATATTCCTGCGAATTGGGCAGTAATTGCTAATGATGGCACTTATTCTGGTGCTCGGGCTGATACTTTATGTGTCACCAATGTAATTGGTCGAGATAGTTTCCAATATCGAGTCGAGATACAAACGACAGAATGTGCGATTAAATCTTCTGCTTCTGCTACTTTGAGTGTAGATGGACCTATTTCTTTTGAAGTGAATGCAATTGATGTAACGGTTTGTGCGGACGAAGATCCTAATATTTTTGCTTTTAGAACTTTAATGGGGCAAGGTGTTTTAAATAGAAGGTGGCAGGTGAATCGAGACGATGGAAACGATTGGGTAGATTTGACGATAGTTGATACTTTTTCCGTTGGTATTGATTCGGTGACCACAGGCCTACCTCCTGGTTTTGAGAAAGCTTATTTTGATACATTATATATCGAAACGGCTGCTTTTTATATGGATCAATGGCAATTTAGATTAGCTACTATTGGCGCAAATAGCAGTAATTGTGAAGATACTTATTCTGACGAAGCCACCTTGACAGTCGAAGGAAGTTTATCTCTTGATGTACAGCCTGTTGATGTAGAAATTTGTTCGGACACAACAGCTTGTTTTGGCGTAACTATTGGAAGTGAATCTGCTTCTGGTATTATTGAATATCAATGGTATGTATTAGAAAGAGGGGATGCAGATATTCCTAGTAATTGGACAGCTTTAACCAATGATGGTACTTATTCTGGGGTTCGAGCAGATACTTTATGTGTGACCAATGTAATTGGTAGAGATAGTTTTGCTTATCGAGTGGAAGTAAAAACAGGGCTTTGTGCTATCATTACTTCCAATGAGGCATTACTTAGAATTGATGGTCCTATTTCTTTTGAATTAAATGCAGAAGATGTAACCGTATGTGCGGAAGAAGACCCTAATTTCTTTGCCTATAAAACTTTGATGGGACAAGGACTTTTAGATAGAAGATGGCAAGTAAGTACGGATACTGGAAAAACGTGGACGGATGTTACCATAAGCGGTATTTATTCTACAGGTATTGATTCTTCCACTGCGGCAGTAGATTTACCTGCTGGTTTTGAAAAAACTTATTTTGATACATTACATATTAATATTGCCGATTTTACTATGAACAAATGGCAATATCGTTTAGCAGCCATTGGGCAAAATAGTAATAACTGTACAGATACTTATGCTAGAGAAGCTACATTGACAGTAGAAGGCCAAATTTCTATTACACCAGGTTTTCAGCCAGTGGATGTTGCGCTTTGTTCTGATACGGCTGCTTGTTTTGGCGTACAGATTATTAATGATGCCAATCAAGGTATTGTCCAATATCAATGGGAAAAACTAGATAAAGGGGAAAATCCAAATGTTGATAGTAATTGGGAAGTGCTTTCTTCTAGTGATGGTAGATATGCTGGTGTTCGTTCGGATACAATGTGTGTTTTATTTATTGCAGGTCAAGATAGTACGCAATATCGTGTTAGAATCAATACGGGACTTTGTGGAGATGTGCTCTCCGCAACAGCCTTACTAAATGTGGATGGGCCGATTGAACATATTGAAAACCCGCAAGATGAAACGACTTGTGCGGTAGAAGATGCTGTTTCTTTTACGTCTGCCACTTCTATTGGGCAAGGTCGAATGTTAAAACGTTGGCAAGTCAATAAGAATGGTGGTGCAGGCTGGGAAGATGTTGATTTGAATGAGTTGATTTATAGTGATGGTAGTGGGATAGAAGAAAATCCTTCTACAGGAGATGTAGCAGATAGTATTTATTATGATACCCTTTATATTAGTGGGGTAGTGAATACAATGAACGAATGGCAATATAGAAGTATGGCGAGTGGAATCACAGGAAATGGATGTAATGATGTCCCTTCTGAAGGAGCTATTTTAACTGTTGAAGGCTTAATTTCAATTACCACTCAGCCAATCAATGTAGATATTTGTTCTGATACGGCTGCTTGTTTTGGGGTAGAAATTGCTAATGAAACGATGGAAGGTAATATTCAATTCCAATGGCAAGCACTACCTCCAGGAGGCGCTACATGGATTACATTGACTTCTTCTGATGGTAGATATGGTGGCGTTAAGTCGGATACCCTTTGTGTAAATAATGTAGCAGGTTTAGATAGCTTTGCTTATCGAGTATATATTTTTACAGATGTATGTGCAAATGTGTATTCTGATTCAGCTGTATTGAATGTTTCTGGACCAATAGACTTTGATGTGAATCCACAAGATGTAGCAGTTTGTGCCGCAGAAGATGCAACGTTCTTTAATGCTAGAGCAACCATCGGTCAAGGAGGCTTAATCAACAGATGGCAAGTCAATAAAAATGCTGGTGCAGGATGGGAAGATGTTGATCTAAATGAAGCGATTTATACTAGAAATAGCACTAAAGAATTAAACGCTTTGGCAACATTGGATAGTACCTATTATGATACCTTATTCTTAGCTGCGACAGCTACTGCAGGAATGGATCAATGGCAATATCGTATTGTTGCAAATGGACTGAATGGCGTTAGTTGTCAGGATATTTCATCAGATGCAGCCATATTAACGGTTAATGGATCATTACACGTGGATACAGAACCTAGAGATACGACTGTTTGTTCTGGTCAACCAGCACTCTTTGAAGTACGAACTATTAATGATGCCTCTGGTGAAATCAGATACCGATGGCAGAAGCAAGCGAGTAGTGGAATATGGGTTGACTTGAGCGTTAATGAAATTTATAATGGGGTTAGAGATAGTATTTTAAGTATTAGTGATGTGGCAAAAGTAGTGGCAGGACAGAGTGATATAGATAGTGCATTTTATAGAGTGGCCATTTTTACGGATGAATGTGATAGAATTTATTCTCAGGCTGCTGAATTACGAGTGGAAGGGCCTTTTGAGTTTGCTACAGCAGCAGATAGTCCACATGATACCGTCGTTTGTGCTGGCGAACAAATTATTTTCCGTGCCAATCCTAGAAATGATGGTTTTGGAGACATGATTTATGAATGGAAAATATCTATAGATGGGACTAACTTCGGACCTATACCAGGATTTGCTGGATATATGGGAACGGAATCGGGTACTAATACTACCGTCTTGACCCTGAATCCTACTGTTACCGACCACTTTTTACTAGATAGTACGTTTTTTAGATTAGATATAACCTCTACATCTTGTTCGGATGTAACAAGTTCTCTGAGAGCTTTATTAAGAGTAGATGGAGATTTAGTTTTTGATTTACAACCACAGGATACAACTAACTGTGCGGATAAAGGGGTGATTTTCTTTGCTAATATTACTAATAATGGATATACAGGGCAAGATGGTATTCGATACCAATGGCAAGAATTAGAACATAATGGCTCTGGTGTATGGCAAGATGTTAAAAATGAAGGAGTCTATAATGGTGCATCTACGGATACGCTAAGTATAGACATTACAACTGCCTTAGATTCTAATCAATATCGAGTAATTACTTGGACTTCTGTTTGTAATCAAGAAACTTCAGCTGCTGCTTATTTGATTGAAGAAGGGTCGGCAGCCTTTACTGATCATCCTGAAGATGTAATTATCTGTTCTGGTGAAATGACTTCTTTTACGGCTAGAATGGTGAATTCTACAGGGCAAGGAGATAATTTCCTAAACTGGCAAATTAGTACCAATAACGGAATAAGTTGGAGAAATATTAACCCAATTACTGAAGCGCCATTATTTACAGTAGTAGATATGGGACCAACTGATACAGGAGATTCTACGGCTACTGCCTCTACGACTACCTTGAGTGTAAACGATGTAGAAGGCATGCAAGGCTATCGTTTCCGAGCAGCCGTGACTAGTACTTATTGTGATACGGTCTTTTCTCAATTAGCTAAATTAACGGTAGAAGGACCATTTTTAGCTACTTTAACTGGACCAGCTACGGTTTGTGCAAATATTGGTGTTGATATAGAAGCTGATGTTGTGAATGAAGGGGCAGGGCTTCCTGTTTTGACTTGGCAATGGAAAGCACCTACTGATGCAGGATTCTCAGATATTTCTACTACTTGGGATATCTTTGATGGAGAAGAAACAAATGGTATTGGGGTGAAAATATTAAGAATTGATTCTGTATTAAATGAAAATTCAAGAGAGAATTTACCAGCAGGTGTGGATACTTTCTATAATTTCAATCAATACCAATTCCGTTTATCTATTGTTTCTGATACTTGTGAAGTGGCTGTCTTTTCTGATACTTTCACCTTGAATGTAGTAGCAGATACCATTGGTGGTTGTGATTGGGATTTAGATGGTTTGACCAATACCATTGATTTAGATGATGACAATGATGGTCTGACAGATAGTGTAGAACATTATATTACCACTTACGCTGGTTCTGAACCACAAGATTCTGTTGCTCAATTTGATACAGATACAGATAACAACTCTGTTACGGATAATGAAGAAGATGCTGATGAGGATACGATTAGTAATGGGGAAGAAGTGGATGATGATGATGGTAATGGGAATGCAGATGGTGTCAATACAGCAACTGGGGTATTTACCGGTTTCCCGGCATTGACGGACCCAAATGCAGACCCTAATGATATTTTCAATGGGGATCCATTAGATCCTTGTGATCCTATATTGAGTCCGAGTTGTGTTGGGGTTGTTCTTGATATTAATGTCAAATTACAAGGAGCAATGCCAGAGCTAGGTTTTGATTTAGGCAATACTGTCTTAATGAGAGATCAGTTGAGGTCAAAATCGATATTACCTAAAGATTCTCCTTATGAAGATTTCTATGTATTGGATTCTTTGAATACGTTAGTTCCCGCCTTTGTGCATGTGAAAAGAGATAGTGTTAAGGAAGAAATTCCACAGGCAGATAGTTCTGCAGTATTTGGAGATATGGGCTTCAAAAATGATAAGGAGGATAATGCAGTAGTTGACTGGGTTTTCGTAGAAATTCGGGATGGTTCTAAGTTAGATAGTATCGTGACGACCAGAGCAGCTTTACTACAAAGAGATGGAGATGTTCGAGATCATAGAGTTTTTGATGATCCAAGAAAGATGGATGCTGACGGTTATGCTTATTTGACTTTTGACAGTACCTTGGCAGGAGATTATTATGTCTCTGTAAGACATAGAAACCACCTCGGGGTGATGACTAATGATGCAGGTTTATTTTCGCCAATTGTCACAAAAGTCGACTTTACAGAAGCAGACTTCAATCCTCTAGGTATTCATTCACAAAGAATGAATGAAGATAGTACAGAACAATATATGTGGGCGGGTGATGTGACTTCAGATAGAAGAATTATTTATCAAGGTCCTGGGAATGATATAGATGAAATGTTCTTCCGAGTCATCGCTGATCCAGGGAATATTAGTTCTCTTGATAATTACATTGTACCTGGATATTATCGTACTGATTTTGACTTAAATGGTAACAGTATTTTCCAAGGCCCTAATAATGATAGGCAATTATTGATTTTCCGAAGTATCCTACAATTCCCGGATAATAAACTCAAACGTTTGGCGAATTATGTCATACTCGAACAACTCCCCTAGCATTATTGGATAAGCTAAAGGTATCGGATATTTTAATGTATCCGATACCCTTTGCTACTTTATAATGCAAAATTCTTAGCTATACTTATTTATTCCCTTTTCGAGGTCAAGTGTTTTATCTTGAAAAAATAACTTACTAATCTTTTAAATAACTGACTAACTTCAAGGATTGTAAAATAGACTTGAAGTGGACGAATTTTGATGCAATTCACAAAATTATATCAAGATTTAAGAGCAGTTAAATCAAATCAAATTAAAAGATAAATGCTTTAAAAATGCACATTAATAAATCACTATTGAGAAACTGCCTATTACTAGTTGGGATGTTTTATTGCACCCTGACTAGTTTTGCGCAAATAGAATTTACCTTGCAACTGGAAGCGGATGGCGAGACTTATACGGTTTATGCCAAACCACCAGCAGAGGCTATTATTTCTACCAATACCATTACTGGTACAGGACAGGTTACTCTTGTTGTACCATCTGGATTTCAGTTAATTGATTTTCAAAAATTGGGCGCTGAATGGGATGGCGGAACGACTAGAGTTAGTCAACCAATCGAAGATCCAGAACATGATTATATTTCTTTTGGACTACTTGGAGATAGAGTTCCAAAGGCAGTATATACACCTGGGCAAGAAACCGCTTTGTTTTCTTTTAAGAGTGAGGGAGGATGTGTTGGCTTACTTCGTTTGATTGATAACCGAACGGATGTTTTTGCTCAATTGCCTAACTCTGAAAACTCTAATCCTGGTAACGAATTAGGAATTATTGATTTAGACAATAGTTTGACAAGGTTTAGATATACTCAGAATTATGAGCCTTTCGCAGCAGATTGTGAAGATAATGATGGAGATGGTATTCCTAATGGACTAGAAGATGTGAATGGAAACGGAACAGCGGATGCTGATGAAACGGATTTAAATGATCCGGATACAGACGGGGATAATATAGGAGATGGAGAGGAAGATACCAATCATAATGGCACAAATGATGAAGGGGAAACAGATCCATTAGATAAATGTGATCCTAAAATAACAGCCCCTTCTTGTGATTTTGACGGAGACGGCATTCCTAATGAAACGGATCCTGATGATGATGGGGATGGGGTAGATGATGTGGATGATGTGGATAAA
>JBGCFJ010000579.1:0-3608 GCA_045106885.1 Saprospiraceae bacterium | reverse complement strand
AAAAAATACACTCGATTAAACTATCAGTTACTTATGATTTGAATCACTACTCAGACCAGAGGTCTAAGCTACGAACGACAATTTGAGCTGCGTCCAATACCTAATGGAAGTCCTCCTTACACAAAAAAGCCTTGGCATTACAGAATGCCAAGGCTTTTTTGATAACTGAATTTTTAAATCCCTTAACCGTACGCCGTGTACCGTTAACCGTCCTTTACCCAAATAAATTATCATATTGATTCCCACTACCTGTAGAACGTTGTTCTGGTCGAATAGCGGGGCGGTCATTGTTTAAATCTAGCCCTTCTATATCATTTCCTTCCATTAACATCAGCGTGCTTTTCTTTTCCCATTCTTCTAACATATTCATCCCATCTTCTTCAAAAACACCATTTTGTAAATCAATAGAATTCATGAAATTAGAAGACATTTCCATAAAGGTTTCCATTTCGCCTACTTTGTTCGCTACATCATCTGCTATATTCTCCATAGCGGCATCAAACATTGCTCTTTTATCAGGGTCGCCTGACATTACACTCATGGCTGATTTCATCGCAGAATGAGAGGCTTTGATTGCCTTATGTTCTTGCTCTTTAATCATCACTTGGTCTTTGGTGTCTTCCAAAAGAATTTCAGAGTTCTGATACATCTTGGTTAAAATACGGTACATAACTTCCATTTTTTTATGGAGTTTGCCATATTTGCCATTGCTTTCCTTTAATCTCGCTGCTTTTCGAGTAGATAATAATAATTGCTTCTGATTACCTTGAGTTTGTGCTCGATTGGCCAATTTTAGGTTCATTTCAATGTCCTTATTATTTTTGGTCATGATGTCCTTCATCTTCCGCATCTGTCCTCGTAAAGCCCCAATTTGTTGACTCATTTTCCCTAAATTATCTTGCAAATCATCCGTGTAATTTTTTAGAATGCCAATTGGGTCTATGGTCACAAACCAACCAGTAATAGAACGCATTACACTCTTATACATATAGCTAACTAAACCTCGCATTTTAGGGTCTAAAACCATATATACTATAGCTGCTAAAACCATTAAAGTAGCACTCAAATAAAGAATGTTTCCTAGAATGGTGGTAAGAATTCCCGTTGTTAGTAAGTACCCAACACCAGCGGCGACACCTAATAGAAAAATAGCGCCTGTGACGCCTTCTGGGCGTTGCCAAAAAGATTTTTTGGCCTCTTGTGGTCTGAATTCAGCAAAATCTGCCATATTTTTTGTACGGTTCACGGTTGACGGTGTACGGTTCACGAATCAGACCTAAGCCATATACTCTGAACCGTACACCGTGTACCAATTTATAGATAAGTATTAAAATTGTCTATATCTGTTTTTATCTGTTCGATAAAATTTTCGTGGGTACGTTCAAAATTATTTTGTGTACCAATAATTTTTTCTTTTTCTGCTTGAATTTGTTCATCGGCAGTATCAATGGTGTGCTGATGCTTTTCAATTTGTGCGCTTAGCTGAGCTATTTTTTCTTTATACTTGATAATCTGCTCTTTTAGCTTTTCTACTTCTTTTACTTTTCCACCTACTTTCTGATTGATGCGCTTCGCTAGGGCTGCATCGAAATGCTCTTTTTCTTGATTGATGACTTTAGCGTAATAATTAGCAGACTCCATCAACTTTTTCTTCGTCAAACCAACCGTTGAAGCTGTAGCAAAAGCGGAACGAATAGCCGTACTTTCGTCGATATTCATTTTTGCCATGACGCCCAGAGATTGTTTGAACTCTATATAATCAAAACCTGGTTGATTATTTTTTTCTAAGGTCTTAATAAAAAGAGAAACAAATTTTTGCTCTAATTCAGGATGCGAACCAAATAATTCTGACAAATTTTTTTGCATAGTATTTCTATCTAATTTTGAGTGCAATTTACTATACCTAGTTGATACTTCCAAAGTATTTGCTGTCTTTGTTAATTAGATGCCCATTGGACGTTAATTGTTAGTGACCGCAAAGAAATGACCAACCAGCGCAAAGGAATTTGCTTTAATGTATTAGTATAACATAAATAGTATAGGGTAAGATTACTTACTTTGTTTCAAAATACGAACTATCGACTAGTTTTAAGTGGATAAAAATAGAGATAAATCCGATAATGAATTGGACTTAATAGACGAAGTGCTATTAGTTGCTGATTAAGTAACACCGCTCTCTGAGTTGTGAGTGTATCACGGATGAAGTGCATCACGGATGAAGTGCATCACGGATGAAGTGTATCACGGATGAAGTGTATCACGGATGATTCTCAATTTTACCTGATTACTTAAATGGTGACACTGATTAAGATATATGAACGACATTTTGAGATGCCCCCTTCTTTTTATCCGTGATAAACCCATCCGTGATGCTTTCCATCCGTGATAAAATGTATCCGTATTACGCCCATCCGTTATACTTTTATCCATATTATAAAATCAACTCTCTTCATTTTTTAAGTAGCAAAAATTGCTATTGTTCTAAACATCCCCTATATTTAGTTTTAAGAAAAACAGGACAAAATAGCTAGAACCTTTAGACTATTTTAGCACATAATTTGACAGAATGAGTAAAAAAATATCAACAGGCACTATTCTTTTAGCGGAACCTTTTATGGTAGACCCTAACTTTAAGCGTTCGGTCGTACTACTTTGTGACCATACAAAAGAAGAAGGAACCGTTGGCTTTGTCCTTAATAAAAATTTGGGCTTACAAATTAATGAACTAATTCTAGATTTTCCTGCTTTTGATTCGGAGGTGTTTTACGGTGGACCTGTTCAGACAGATAGCATTCATTACATTCATAATGTGGGCGATATACTAGATAATAGCACTAAAGTCGTAGACGGTGTTTGGTGGGGGGGCGATTTTGAAAAACTAAAATTTTTGATTGCTTCTGATTTAGTTCAACCACATAATATTCGCTTTTTTGTAGGTTATTCTGGTTGGTCACCTGGTCAGTTGATTAAAGAAATGGGTGGTGGTTCTTGGGTTGTTAGTGAGATGTTTGCCAATTATTTATTTAAAAGTAAGGCGGATTCCCTTTGGCAACAAGTGATGAAAAATAAAGGGGATAGGTATGAAGTGATTGCGGATATGTCGGATGGGGTGAATTGGAATTAAGCAATTTTCAATTTTCAATTTATAATTTTCAAAGAGAGGCAATTTGTAGTGTCATAGACTACAAATTGCCTCTTTATATTTTCAGTTATTAGGAAAGTTATCTAGTTGAAAATTGAGACTTGAAAATCACTCAACTGCTCGATATTCCAGAATATCCCCAGGTTGACAATCTAATTCTTTACAAATCGCGGCTAAAGTCGAAAAACGAACTGCCTTTGCCTTCCCCGTTTTTAAAATAGACAAATTTGCCACCGTGATTCCAATGGCATCTGCCAAATCTTTGGATTTCATCTTGCGTTTGGCAAGCATCACATCTACGTTTACTATAATGGGCATGATGAATTTTTTAGATGGTTAAGGCGTTTTCTTCTTTTAAAAGAATTCCATATTTAAATATCTCTGAACCGAAAATAGCAATTAACCCAAGGGCAAATTCTGACCTGAAAAAGGTACCCATTAAATAACCTGTTCTATAACCACTATT
>JBGCFJ010000578.1:0-4533 GCA_045106885.1 Saprospiraceae bacterium | reverse complement strand
GATACTAATAAAGCTTGAATAATCGTTGATTTCCCAACTGAATTTCCTCCTGCAAATACTGTTAAATTTGAAAAAGATATTTCTACTTCTTCTGTAAAACCTTTAAAACCATCTATTATTAGCTTTTGAATATTATTTTCCATTATAAAATGTGTTTTTCTACTAATGCTTCTGTTTTTTCAAAAGCAAAATCCAGCATTATTTTATCGTTAGTACTAATACTTACAGCTTCATAATAATTAATAAGTTTCTTACCGTTGTCAGATTTTGAAATATTACTAATTTCTGAACTATGCTTTCGACTATGCTCCAATTCCTTTGCTAATACTATAGCAAAGCTTCCAATTTTAGGAAATTTTTTTTGTATTAAATTGCTTTTAACTTGTGATAAAGAAATGGACCAAGTTGTAAATAATGATTTATTGATTAGCTGTCTTCTTGCTGTTGAATTATTTAGATGCTCTGGCAAACATTTTCTAAAACAATTATGTCTGAATAATAAGTAAGCATTTACCATTCCTCTTTTAAAATCTTTCTCAATATAATCATGAAATTTAGAATTTTGGAAATTTAATACTTCTACTAGCTGGTCTAAGAATGATTGCATATCACCTTGATAAACAAGATTTTTTTCTTTCTTTCGGATAATGTACGGCGACAATTTATAGATTCTTGTAAACCAAAACCCTATAAATCGCATTACTAGCTCTTGTGAATTCATTCTCGTAGTACTAACACTTCCTCCTGTAGCCGCAACAAATTCTTTGCTCTTAGCAAGTTTATTAATTAATTGTCTAGGCGCTTCCTCTAACATACAGTTCCTAATCTCTTGATTATTTAAGGGTTTACCTCCTGTATTCACTCTTCTAAAAACATCAAACTTTACTTGTGTGGGGGTATCTCCATCAATGACATTGACGTTAAATTGTGTCCCTTTAAGCTGAAATTCATATTCATCTCCTAGTCCTTTTTTCTTTTCTTCTTCATTTTTAAAATATCTGCCTTCTAAGTTGTTTTCTTCACTTTGATTTCTATTTAAATATTCAAGATATTTTAAAGGAAATTCATTATTTAAGAATTGTTTGATTGTAGTAAGTCTTTGCAAACCATCTACAACATTATAAGTCTTACCACTTTTGGCTAAGTAAAAAGCAGGAACAGGTATTCCTAATAAAATACTTTCGATTAGTCTGCATTTTCTTTTATAATCCCAGACAAAATTCCTTTGAAAATCAGGAGAAAGGTTAATGATATTTTTAGCTAATAATTGAGAAATATAATCTACCGACCAATTATAATTATTAATTGAAATATCCTTAGGGTCATAAGGATAATTATTTCTATTAGTTTCCTTTTCTTCAGTGGGTTCTATTCCATGTCTCTTTTGGGCAATATGGTTATCAATGACTTCAAAAATCTGTACTTTTAATTCTTCTTTGGTATCGTTATCTAATTCAATATCTTTCGGAAAATCTATAAAATCTTTAAACTGACCTAGTGGTTCTTCAATAAACTTCAGGCTAATACTACCATTTTGTAGTATCCATTTTCGACTAATTGCGTCTATTTCCTCCTCAATTATAGGAGTAAATTCGACATATTTTTGTTGCCCACTTATCTTTAATCGTTGAACCATTATTAAATATAATTAAGTATTTTTAGGTAAAGATAGGTTAAATGTGTGTTTTATGTCAAATTTTATGCTAGATTAAAATATCATTTTATTGCTTATTTAAATAATGAATATTTGAATTTGTGTTTTCGAAAACGATTCTCTTTTGAGGGTGACTTTTTTCATTCATCTAATTTTTTCAACTAGGATTTACCTATTACCGACTTTCCAAATCGCTAACTCTCCAACCTCCAAACCAGCAACCCTCAATTTATACTGATAATTTCCTTCACTTTTCTTAATAGATGCCTTATTATTTCGGTCATTGTAAGCAAACACACACCATAAATCCTGCTGTTCTTGCCAATTAGAACAGGGAATCCAAAAGTAACCACAACCTGGACAACCTGCTTCTCTGAGCAATTTTATTCGTGCTTCGGCTTCTTCGATGGTATTCACTAGTTTATCTTTTAGGATAAATTTAGTGCCTTCAAAAGGCATTTTACAGGACGAAGGCGCATTTTCTTGTTCTATTTTAGGGATTGTTTCAATGACTATTTCTTTTCTTTTTGACCTTGGTTTTATAGGGGAACTTGGATGGGGTAGAGGGATTGGAATCGAAAAATGATTCGTTGTAGAATCATAAGCATCTGTCTTTACAGCAGGTACATTCAAAGGGCCAAAATTGGAAAAGCTAAAAGCAAATAAAAAACAGGTGATGCTGATAGAAATCCCTAAATTAATGCTGTTATAGTGTTTTTCTGCTGGAGACAATCGCCATTTTCTAAGGAAATTAAGGGTCTCTCCGTAAATTTCTTCTCTAATAATAGGCCCTTTTTTGTAAAAACTTAATAAATCATTAACCTTCTTTGTCGGTCGAAATTTAGGGGCTAATAATACTATAGGGGAGCTACCGTCAATAGGAATCTCTAATAAGCCAAATTTTCTTAGCCTACATTGTGTCAGTAAGGCTTGCAGTTTTTCGGTTTTTTTAAGTTTAAAGGTGTCTTCACCGATAGCAATCCACATTTCATTACCAGGATAATGAGCAGCCTGTTCGAAGACACCCGCTGTTTGTAGAAATGGAGTGAAGAAAGTTTGTAAAAAGGGGAGGGTGAGTTGGCGAATAAAATGGAGGGCTAAAAAAATGAGGACCAACAAAGCAGGTTCAAAAACAAGGTGTTTTTTAAGGTAAGTGAAACTAATACAAACTAAAAAAAGGAGTAATAATTCACTTGCGATTCGATTCCAATTATTCATTTTTTCTTTATCCCATCTCGTTCGTAAACTCCTGATGGTATTTGCTGCTTTGGCTTCAATAGAGACAACCCTAATATCGTTTGGCGCACTTTCCCAAACAATCAATCCATCGGCTCGATTGCCTGTGATTGTCTGGATTTCAGCATATTGAACGATTTTATTATTATGGCTACATTTTCGATAAAAATCTTCCAAGAAATCAATGGCAACTGCCTGAATGTATTTTTCTTCTAACCTGTTGTTATAGGACATTTTGTAGGATAGAGCCTTCCCTAATGTTCAAAGTGATTGTTTTGTTAGTGCGTTTCTTTTATAAATTGTTTAGCAAAACAAAAATAACAATTTATTTTATATGATACAATATTTGTTCAATATGTTTGAAAATTTATTTTGGTATCTTTTTTCTGGAAGATTGGAATCTGCGAAAGGTCAATTCTTGCTAATAAGCAGCACAATTTAAAATTTTAACTATATTTTCTCGGACTTCCACCTTGGGAAATGTATATTTGTACAACTACAACCTATTTTTTGATAAATTCTACGAGAAATTGCGACCTAAAACTTCTTTGTTACCCAAGCAGAAAATAAACAAATGGCATATACTTACTATTTTGCCAATTCTTTTATTAGGCTGTTTTATGCTAAATAGCTTGTTGAATAAAGCTATTCCACAAGCACAACCAGCTTCTTTGATTGGTGGCTTAAAAACATCAAAAGAGTTAAGTGCCTTCCCCATACAAATTCCTCAACTTAAGTTTGGATTTGCTTTAGATACTTTTCATGTAACGGTTGATACGATTAGAAATAATCAATTTCTAGCAGAATTATTATTGCCGCATAAAGTGGACTATCAAAAGATTGACCAATTGGCGAGAAATGTGCAAGATACTTTTGCTGTTACAAAGCTTCGGGCAAATAAAGAATATACTATTTTAACTAGAGATACGGCTCAAGGGGCAGACTATTTTATTTATGAACCTGACGTATACTCCTATGTAGTTTATGATTTAAAGGAGGAATTAGATGCTAAAGTCTTTTATCGACCAGTAAAAACGGAAATAAAGGAAGCAGCGAGTACTATTGAATCCTCTCTTTGGCTGACCATGCTGCAACAAGGGTTTTCCATTGATTTGATAGATAAAATGGAAGGTGTCTTTCAATGGTCCTTAGATTTCTCTCGAATTCAGAACGGAGACAAATTTAAGTTGATTTATGAAGAAAAAACAATAGATGGAAAATTCGCAGGTATTGGAAAAGTATTAGGTGCTTATTTCAAAAATTACGATAATGAGTACTATGGTATTTATTATGAGAATGGTAAATCTAAAGGATATTATGATGAGGAAGCTCGACCAATGAAGAGTCCATTTTTAAAATCGCCCATCAAAAATTCTTATAGAATATCTTCTGGGTTTAATATGCGAAGATTTCACCCTGTCTTAAAAAGAAGAAAACCTCATTTAGGAACAGATTATGCTGCTCCAAGAGGAACGCCAATTGTTGCCGTATCAAATGGGGTAGTAGAAAGAGCTGGATATGGTAGAGGGAATGGAAATTATGTAAAAATTAAGCATGATAAAACCTATGCTACTCAATATTTGCACATGAGTAAATTTGGCAAAGGGATTAGAAGTGGCGTCCATGTAAAGCAAGGGCAAGTT
>JBGCFJ010000577.1:0-7481 GCA_045106885.1 Saprospiraceae bacterium | reverse complement strand
TATTTACGTTAACTGAATTTAATATTTTTTATTTTATTAAAATTAATTTTATACTTTTTGTTTTTATAAGATACGAAAAAGCAATTAAAACTAGTCTAAATCTTTTTTTTACAAAAAATATTACCGAAACCCAAGTTATAGATAAGAAAACATAAATTCAACAAGTCACCAGAAAAAAATTGGCTTTAAGAAATCCTAATAAATTTAAACTAAGCAATATGAGCAGAACTTACCAAAAGATGCGGATTTTCTTTTATGAAACCACAACCACCATGACTATTAATTTAGATAAATCTAACCTAATCCACACTACTAAAAGAAGAAGCAGGCAAGCCCTCTTTATTAAATAAAGTCCCAACAATCCAATTTTTCCAAGCATATCGCACTTCTTTAGGATTACTAACCTTGCTAGAACTTACCTTTACTTTATCATCGACAATACTAGCAACAGCAGGATAAAATACCCCATCCTTTCCTGCTATTTCAAAACCAGCTAAAGCAGGTCGGCTCATCAGCCCCGTTCCTTTTGAATCAAAATCTACCTCAATATGCGTTGGGAAAATTTCATGGCTTTTATAAAGTGGACCAGAAGAAACCAACTCATGCCCGTAATCTTTATCCAAGGCTAACAATGCCAATCTATCTCCCACATCTTGTTTGTTGGTTGGATGAATATCGTCTTTTTCGCCAATATCCATGATGATAGCCATGCCTGTTTTAGGCGTAGTTTTTAATGTTTTTCGTTGGGCATCTCTTAGACCTTGGGAAATAGCCAAAGAGTTATAAATAAAAGGGGCTATTTGTACAAAATAAAAAGGAAAATCCTTATTCCAATTAGCTCGCCAATCTTCAATCATACCATTAAACAATTCGTTATACTCTTGATAATTATCAACATTACTTTCGCCTTGATACCAAATTGCCCCTTTAATCGTATAAGGGATAACAGGCGTCAACATTTCAGCAAACAAGGCACCATAATCATTAGGATTATTTAGCGCCTTTCCTTGTTTAATTTTTTGATTGAGAATAGAGGAATTGGCTATTAATTTTTGTGTCGGATAATTATGTACTAAAAATTGATTATTCGCTAAAAAAGCGTGGTGTTTAAATTTAAAGGCATTGGGTGGAATATTTTGACTAGTTGACCCATTCTTAAATACAATTGGTCCACTCCATCCACCACCGCCACCAGAATCAGTAACTCTGATAGCAATCGTGTTTGCTCCTTTTTTCAATAATTTTTTAGGGATTTTATAGTCTCTAGTCGTATTCCAACCAAAAGTATTTCCGACCAATTGCCCATTAAAATAAGTTTGGTCGCCATCATCTATCCCATCTTTAATAATTAATTGGTAATCACTATCGGTATCTTTGACGTTTACTGTTGTTCTAAACCAGATAACGCCATCTGATAATAATTTATCACTAACTGGAAAGTAGGCTTCAAAATTCCCGTTTATTGCCTCTGATATTTTTTGTTCCCAAACATCCCAAGCAGTATCATCATAATTCGTTTTAGAAAATTCGCCATCATTCAAATCAAGGTTTTCCCAGTCTTCCATTTCTGTAGACCATTCGGGCATTTCGACCATTTGAAAACCGAATGCTTGGCTATTCAATTCCATAATAGAATCATTATAGGCTTTAATTTTTTCCTGTTCTTCAAAAAAGTCATAAGTTGCTGAAAGGTTTAAATTTTTGGTAGGATTAAGGGTTTTGAGTTTTTTGGTACTCGTCCATGCTTCTACCCTTGTTCCGCCCCATGCCGTGTTGACAATGCCTATCGGAACACCTAAATCTTTATGGAGTCGTCTAGCAAAAAAATAAGCGGTGGCACTAAAACCTGTAGCACCATAATGCGGCGAACTATTACCCGCATTTTCTGGTGTAGTCACTAACCATTTAGCATCCTTTATTTTTTCACGGGTCAAGTCAAGTGGCACCGTAAACATTCTAATATCCTTATAATTAGCATTGGCAATTTCTGCTTCTTGATTGTCCACACAACCCTCATATTGTCTTAATTTCCATTCCATATTGGACTGCCCAGAAGACAACCAGACTTCTCCAATCATGACATCTTTAAAAGTGATGCTGCTGTCTTTAGTGGTGACGGTTACTTCAAAAGGTCCGCCTGCTGCTGGCGTTGGTAAGTTCAATTTCCATTGTCCTGTGGCATCTGGTTTAGTCGTAGCTGATTTTCCCCAACTGCCTGAGATGGCTATTGCTTCGCCTTCGGTATAATCTCCCCAAAAAGCTACCTCTTCTTGTTGCTGTAATACCATCTGGTCGGAAAAAACGTAGGCTAATTTCAATGGAATTGGCTCGGCTATTTTCTTTGTCGCTGATTGACAGGATAGGAATAGGCTTAATAAAAATAGCGTTACAATCGAGTTGGTCGTGTTCTTGATCAGCATGGTATTTCGTTTTGTAATGATGTATTTACCAATAGAACGTCTCCTTTTCTAAATAGACTTGTTACCCTTTAATAAATACCTCTCTGAAAACATTTTTTTCTGCTATTTTTCCTCAAAAAATGAGTCCGTAACATAGGCTATGCACTAATTTTTTGAAAAAACTATCGAAAAAATCTGAATTTTATAGGAGCATCTCTCAAAGAGTAACAAGTCTAATAGCTATTGGCAAGTATTAGATATTATTCAGCTAAGGTAAAAAAATTCTCCGATTCAAAATAAAGGTTGTCTTAATTCCTCATTAAAACCTCCAATCCCTCTGGTGTACGGAGCAAAGTGTTCCTCAAAATTTCAGCCCCATCCTTTGTTACCAAAATAACATCTTCGGTAAAAACAGAAATTTGTTAAGCAATATACAATCCGCTGAATCATTCGATATGATTTTATAAAAATGCGTTATTCAATTGTCAATTTTTTCTTATCGCTAATATATCATTAACTCTTCTAATCAAATAATCGTATTTTTGCAAAAAGAATCAATAAGTAGTTGTCCTCCCTACTTATCACCAATTATTCAACACTCATTACGCAACAGAAAATGTCACCATACCTACTATATTCAGACGGAGAAGGAAATGTATTTGAAGATACGACGCTTTATGCTTGTGGCAGAAGCGGTCATTATATTCAACCCGTTCCAACGGAAGATTGGATACTATTGCCAGAAGGAGGTTCTTTGTATGAATTACCTGGTCGGCGAGGAGTTGGTATTGATGTACGGACGGGAGAGTTGCGAGAATGTCAATTAGGTTGGGCAATGGCTGCATTTATTCCGCCAGCGCATACGGGTTTATTAATGGCGGCTTATACGAGTGCAGAAGATGCAGAAGTATTGCCTTTATTTTGTTACACAGCAGTAGGTTGGAATGAAGCAGATGATGAATTTTACGTAACTGCCGTAAGAATAGAATCGGATATTCGGCAAGAGGCAGATGGATTTGATGAAACTAAAGTAGAGACAGGAGTTGCCGATTTAATAGAAAAATATCCAAATAATAGAGTCGTCGAACATTTAGCGAATAATTGTGCCTTAACTTACGAATGCCCTGCAGCTAGAAATTATTTTATGGGTCGTTGGGAATGCCCAATTCCTAGTTCACCTGCTTGTAATTCCAATTGTTTAGGCTGTATTTCTTTGCAGCCAGAAGATGAAGCAATTGTTTCTACTCAAGACCGTTTGCAATTTAAACCATCGGCTGGAGAGATTGTGGAATATACCGTACCGCATTTGATGAATGCCCCTTATCCAATTGTTTCTTTTGGGCAAGGCTGCGAAGGAGAACCTTTATTGATGTGGGAAACGATTCGAGAATCCATTTTACAAATTCGGAAATTTACGGATAAAGGTAATATCAATATTAATACCAATGCTAGTAAACCTGCTGCGGTGAAAGCCTTGTGTGAAGCAGGATTAGATAGTATTCGAGTCAGTACGAATTCTTTTCAGGAAGCATTGTATACACCTTATTACCGACCAAATAATTATCAATTCGAGGATATTATTGAAAGTATCAAAATCGTCAATAGTTATGGAGGTTGGACGAGTATCAATTATTTTGTTTTCCCTGGCGTAACAGATAGTGTTGCGGAATATGAAGCATTGCGAAAAGTAATCAAAGAAACAGGGTTAAAAATGATTCAATGGCGAAATTTTAATATTGACCCAGATTGGTATTTAAAACGAATTGAATTGGAAGAAGTGGGCGAATGTTTAGGCGTGAAGCAATTAATGGATTTAATTAAAGAAGAATTTCCTCATATTAAGTATGGTTATTTTAATCCACCTATTGAGCGAATTAAGGGGAATTATGAAATGGATTTTGCACATTAGCAGTTACCAGTTGCGGGTTACCAGTTACCTGTTTAAAACAACTGGCAACTCGTAACTGGCAACTGCTAACATTTTCACACACAAAAACAACTTCCTTTGCCAGACCAACTGCCTAAATTATCCATCCTTTTTGAAAATAAGCATTGGCTGGCGGTCAATAAGATACCTAAGTTGTCAGTAGAAAAAAGCCCTTATGGTGAACCGACCATAGAATCGCTAGTTTTTGACCATGTTTCTAAAGCTTACAAAAATCCATACATTGGCATTATTCACCGCTTAGACCGAGTAACGACGGGTGTTTTATTATTTGCTAAAAGGAAAAGTACGCTCCGAAAAATAAATGAGCAATTTCGGAATCGGGAAGTCAAAAAAACCTATTTAGCGATTGTGGAAAAAGCACCAATCGAATCAAAAGCAACCTTAGTTAATTTTTTATATAAAGACAGAGCGACTAGGAAAGGATTAGTAAGTCCTACTAAAATAAAAGGAAGTATTGAAGCTACTTTAAGTTATGAGGTCATTGGGCAAAATGAATATGGGCATCTATTAGCCGTTAAACCCATTACTGGAAAATTTCATCAAATTAGGGTACAATTAGCGCATATCGGTTGTCCTATATTAGGAGATGCAAAATATGGAGCGACTAAAAATATCTCTCCTAATTCTGTTGCCTTACATGCTTGGCAATTAGCGTTCACGAATCCGACTACGGAAACTGCTATTGAATTAGTAGCCCCCCTACAAAAAAATGTCTGGTGGCAGGGCTTTGAAGAAATCTTAGTTGAAAAAGCTAAAAAATCGGAGTAAATCTAGTAATTTTGCTTTCCTGAAATAACCCGTCTAAATATTTATCTAAAAAAAGGAAAATATATTCTTATGCGTTCAAGCACAGAAGCTGCATCACTCGAAATTAATGGTATGTTTTGGGCACACCTATTTGTTACCAGCCTAGCTTGGGTTGGTCCTTTCTTATTCTCTTGGTATGTAATGATTTTTGCCTACATCTGCGTACAAATGCAGTATCAAATTTTTAATCGTTGTTTGATGAATGAAGGACATGAATTGGGTGAAGAAGACCACAATACGTTTTATCATTATTTATTTACTCAAATGGGGATGACTTTAGAACGTAAAGCAGTAAAAAAATTCGTTCGAGAACGATTGAATTATATCTTGGCAGTAATTGCGGTTGTTTGGCAAGTATATTTAGGTTTTGAACCACTCTTATTCTTTTCTAATACTTTGCCTTTTTAGTACCATCAATTACGATGAGTAATATAGCTTGATTTTTACCTAGTAAGTAGTTCGACAAAAATAAACTAACAATTTTACTTGAACACATCTAGCTTGCTTTCACCACGGAGGAACAGAGTACACAGAGAATATAGAGTTCTTTTGACGAGTATAGCTTAATTTGTATAGACTACTTAGTCATTAATGTTCATAAAGGGCAAAGGGACACAATTTGTCCTCTGTTTTCAATATAAGTACCTACAACCAAATAATCGACACTTTATGATGAGCTCTTTTTCCACTATACTTCGTTAAAAAATATTTCCGTAGCTGGGCTATGCAAAGATTTTTTGCCTCGTCTAGCGAAAAAATAACCTGAATCAAAAATGACGATTATTTAATAGTAGGTACTTAGATCATTTTTACTACCTAATCTAATTGTAAAATTCTATCTATTATGAAACTAATTGGCTTGATTATGGGGTTTAATACTTTATAAAGTCAAAGAAAAGTATAACTTGGCAGAGGTATTTAAAGCAAATAAAGTAGGTGTCGTTTTTGAATAGAAAATAAACCCTACATCACAAAACTATTAAGCTCTAAGTGTGCTAGTGAGGACTTGTAGTCCGAAACCAGTAGCATCTTAAAAAATAGAATTTAACAGTTCGACCCTACACCGTGAACCGTAAAAAATTAAAATATAATGACCGCAATACCGACCGTTAAATCATCCTACGCAGTAGATAATAGAGGCTATTATGGCGAATTTGGAGGCGCTTTTATTCCAGAAATGCTCCACCCAAACATTGAGGAGTTACGCAATGTCTATTTAGAAATTACCCAAGAAGCAGGTTTCCAAAAAGAATTTCGTGGGTTGTTAAAAGATTATGTGGGAAGGCCTACGCCACTTTATTACGCAGAAAGATTATCCAACCATTATAAGACCAATATCTATCTTAAGCGAGAAGACTTAAACCATACGGGCGCACATAAAGTCAATAACACCATTGGGCAAATTTTATTGGCCAAACGATTGGGCAAAAAACGGATTATTGCCGAAACAGGTGCAGGACAGCATGGCGTAGCAACTGCAACTGTTTGTGCTTTAATGGGCTTACCGTGTATCGTCTACATGGGTGCGATAGACATCAAAAGACAAGCACCGAATGTATCCAGAATGAGAATGTTAGGCGCAGAAGTTCGTCCAGCATTAAGTGGCAGTCAAACGCTAAAAGATGCAACGAATGAAGCGATTAGAGATTGGATTAATAATCCAGCAGATACGCATTATATTATTGGTTCAGCGATTGGGCCTCATCCGTATCCAGATATGGTGACTCGGTTTCAATCAGTTATTAGTGAAGAAATTAAATGGCAATTAAAAGAGCAAACGGGTAAAGAAAACCCTGATGCGGTGATGGCTTGTATTGGAGGCGGTAGTAATGCGGCTGGTACTTTTTATCATTATTTAGATAATAAGGATGTCCGTCTAATTGCAGTAGAAGCAGCAGGATTAGGGATTGATTCTGGGGAATCCGCAGCAACTAGTGTTTTAGGTACAAAAGGAATTATCCACGGTTGCCGAACACTCTTAATGCAAACCAAAGACGGTCAAATTGTAGAGCCTTATTCTATTTCTGCGGGCTTAGATTATCCAGGAATTGGCCCAATGCATGCGCACTTAATTGATACTGGTCGAGCAGAAGCGGTGAGTATTACGGATGCCGATGCTCTAAAAGCTGCGTACTTTTTGACTCGTACGGAAGGTATTATTCCTGCTTTAGAGTCGGCGCATGCTTTTGCTGCACTAGATTATATTAATTATAAAGAAGACGATGTGATTGTCGTAAATTTATCTGGTCGAGGCGATAAAGACTTGAATACTTTTATTAAGCATATTGAGAAATACGGGTAAAATTGAGAAGTGAGAAGTCAGACCG
>JBGCFJ010000576.1:0-3212 GCA_045106885.1 Saprospiraceae bacterium | reverse complement strand
TAATTTTGGGTATTAAAGCCGACTCGAAAAGCTATCTCACTCATGGTTAATTCTGAATTCTCCAATAGGAAACAGGCTTGTATTAACCGTTTTTTACAGACATATTTAGAAGGTGTCAAACCCGTTTCGGCTCGAATTTTCCGATAAGTTTGCGTATAGCTAATGGTTAATTTTTTGCATAAAAATTCAATCGAAAAATCCTCTTTATGCAAATTTGCTTCAATGATGGTGTCTAATCGGTTGATGAAGGTTGGGGTATAATCTAACATTTGGTAATGGTTTAAGGTGGTAAAATAGTTGACAAGACAAAGTTGGAGAGGAATAGGAAAAGTGTCTTTCAATAGAATATCAAAAGTTTGTATTAGGTGATAATAGGAGGAGAAATGTTTGTATTATTGTCTCGTTCTTGAAATGGTACAGTTTTAAAGATTTGATTGTCAGTTATTTGCGCATCTCACTTGGAGATTTACCAAATTCTTCAGAAAAGGAGCGAGAAAAATAAGAAAGGTCATTAAAACCAACAGCGTAAGCAATTTCTGTGATATTTAACTCATCAGATTTTAAGTAAATTTTTGCTTTTTGTAAACGTAAATTTCTAATGTAAAGAGCAGGGGTAGTGCCTGTCGCCTTTTTTATTTTGCGATATAATTGTGCTCGACTCAATCCCATAGCTTTACAAAGCTGAGGGATGCCAAATTCACTCTTATGAAGATTTTTATCAATCACTTCATTCAGTTGTAAAACAAATGGATTAACATTTTCAGGGGTAATTGATATTTGTTCCTTTTCAATACGTCCATTTTTGGATAATCGAGAACGATACCATAGAAAACCGAGTAAACCACAGAGTAATAAGACTAGGAAACTAACGGCATATTTTAGCGCAGTATTGGTAGTTTGGATATCTATATTATCGGATTTTGGCTTATGTTTGATTTCTTTTAATATAGTTGCTGCTCTAGGATAAGCCTTTTTAAAAGCATGGTATTTTTCCTTTTCTTCTTGTACCAACTCTTTAAACCATTCTTTTTCTCGCAATGGCTTATAAATAGGATTTTTAATAAATTCCGAATAAGCACTTGATTGTGAAAGAGAGCGTTCTCCTTTAAAATTTTGATACCATTCCCACCATTTTAGAAAGCTAATTTCCAAACTATCTACTTCTCCAATCAACCCATTAATAATCACATTTTCTCCTCTATAATCCAATAAACTCGTAGGAATTTGTCGTGCTTTTGCGGTATCTCCATTAACTAAAGCATATAGTTTATAGTCAATTACTGATTTTTGTAAATAAGTCGTATCAATTTGGTTTATCTGTTGATAAGTTGCTAAAGCTTTTTTATGTTGATTGTTGAAAATATAACTCATTGCCAATTGACTCAAGGTATACAAATCTCTAGGATTAATAGTCAAAGCATCTTGAATTGATTTTGTCGCTAAATCATATTTACCTATGCGCATTAAAAAATCCGCTCTTACGGTGTGACTAGTTGCTCGTAAAGGGTCAATTTCTATAGCTTTCGCTAATAATTCATCGGCGTCAGCAAATAAATTTTTATCTTCATGCAAGAAAGCTAAGGCAAACAAACCATCTGTATTACTAGGGTTTAATTGGAAACCTCTAAGAAAATTATTGTAGGCAGCATCTAAATCATTTGGTTCTACTTTTTTATTACGCATGACCCAACCTCTGACGATATTCACATAAGATAAATCTGGGTTTAATTGCCAAGCTTTTTCAATCAAATCAATTTTCAGTCGGTCATAGTGTTTCAAAGCGGAGGGGTCAGCAAGCGCATCTTTATGAGAATCGTATAAATCTGCCAGACCTGCATAGGCCAAAGCATAAGTAGAATCCAGTGCAATTGCTTTTAGAAAAAGGCTTTCACTTACCTTAAAATCTGCTAGTTTGTAATTGCCGTAATACCTAGTTAGATGGATGTGTTTAGCTCTCAAAAATAAGCTATAAGCCTCACTATTTTGAGTTAGCTTAGCGTGTAATTTGGGTAATTGTTCAGGCGCTAATTTTTTAAGTAAAGTTTCACCAATACTTTGAGCGACCTCGTCTTGAATGCTAAAGACATCCTCGAAATCTCGGTCGTATTTATGCGACCATAAATGAAAACCATCCGCTACTTTAATCAATTGTGCGGTAATTCGTATTTTATCGCCTTCTCTTCTGACACTGCCTTCTAAAACATGTTCAACTTTTAAGGCATTTCCAATTTCTTTTATGGTCGCTTCTTTGCCTTTAAAAGAAAAAGAAGAAGTTCGACCAGCTACTTTTAAGCCTTCTAAATTCGCTAAAGTATTCAAAATTTCTTCCGCTATTCCCTCTCCAAAATAGGCTTGGTTATTATCAGAACTCATATCGTCAAAAGGCAAAACGGCAATAGAAGGCTTGGTCGTCTTAACTTTCCTAGTTATTGATTGGTTATCATAAGAATTGCAAGCTTGGAAGATAGCCATACTTCCACCTATCCATAAGAAAACACCTACTACAAACGCTTTTGTTAATTGCCAATCTTTTTTATTATATCTTTTCATTGTTACAATTATCTTCTTTTTTTTACAATTATCGACCATTTATGCCATAAAAAGATAGCTTTTTGCTAACTTAGAGCCAAGACAGAAATATTATCGTCCATTCCAAATTGTTTCCTAAATCGTAAAGGAGTACAATCGTAAACCTCAGAAAAAAATTTTGAAAAATAGGCTTGGGTATTAAACCCAACTCGAAAAGCTATTTCCTCAATACTCATTTTAGTACTTGTTAGCAATTGACAAGCTGCCTCTAAACACTTTCTACACACATACATAGAAGGAGATAAACCCGTTACTTGCCGAATTTTTCGGTAAGTGTGGGTGTAACTAATTGTTAATTCTTTACACAAAAATTCAATAGAAAAATCTTCATCCGCTAGGTTGTTCGCAATAACCTTGTCTAAGCGATTTAGAAAAATTGATGGTAAATCAAGCATTTGATTTTGGTTTAGAAGAATAACTATTGTTAAGGCATAACGAGTTCAGAAATTTGGTAGTAGAGTTATTGTTAAATCAACGTTTATTGGAAAGGATAAGTAGAGTGATTTGGTTTTATGGATAAGGACTTATGTAAGCTCCCCTTCATTGAAAGACCAAACAAATCTAAGCAATATCTCTTATCTTTTTTTGGACAAAATTTAGGGGATGTCTTTGGGAGATAATTG
>JBGCFJ010000575.1:0-7357 GCA_045106885.1 Saprospiraceae bacterium | reverse complement strand
CGGCTTCTTTTGCCCTTATTTTCCATCTTAAAAATAGTCATTTATCTAGATAGACTCCCATTTTTAAGATAAAAACTAAGACCAAAATAAGCTCGTCTAAACTACCATTTACTTCTTGCGTGAACCATTAGTAAGATTATTTCATCTGAGTAAACAAAAACTTCATCTTAAAATCTAAGCAAAAAAAGAGGTAGTCTGATTTACACCAAACTACCTACCAAGAAGGAAAGATTCGATTTGCCTTTAGGCTAAAAAATAGCCTTATATTTTTGCTTAGACGAGCTCGCCTAAGTGAATTTTTTAATCTACATTATCATGCAAATAAGAATTATTTCTGCTAATTTCAGGAGCATCGCCATCTGAAATAGACCAGTTAGAAAGAGTCGATTCCTCAGAGGAATGTCTTATTTCATTTAACCGAACATTGCGACGAAGGTAAGCAGGCTTGTTCTCTAAATCATTGACAACCTGTGGGTTATTTAACTTCGCTACATTTGTACGCAACTTTTCTCTTCTCCTATCTTCTCGTTCCTGACGCTTACGTCTTTCGCCTTCTACTCTTTCTCGCTCTTCATCTTTAACATAAGGTTCGTCATAAGAGTATCGAGTCTTTTTATATTTATCTAATTGAATATCTTCAAATTCAAAAGTAGTTGAATTCTCGGCGATCACCGATGTTAGATCGGGAGTACTTTTTTTTTGAACGCTTGGAGTCGGTTCATCGTCATCCAAAGCGACGACTACTCTATTATCCTCTCTAGCCATTTTTTCTGGCTTTGCACTTTCAAATCCAGTAGCAATAACAGTCACACTGATTTTATCTCCTAAATCTTCATTGTAGCAGTTACCCCAGATTAGGTTCGTACCAAATCCAGCTTCTTCTTGTACAAATTCTGTAATTTCAAAGATTTCTTCCATTGTTACTTCCTTATTACCAGAAGTAATATTTAATAGAATATGTTGTGCACCTTTAATATTAGAATCTTCTAATAAAGGAGAATTTAAAGCATCATCTACCGCTCTCTTTGCCCGATCATCTCCTTCTGCGGAAGCTGTTCCCATGATAGCAATCCCACTTTCCCTCATTACCGTATTAACATCTTCAAAATCGACGTTGACATAACCAGGAACTGTAATAATTTCAGCAATACCTTTTGCTGCTGTTGCTAAAATATTATCTGCTTCTGAGAAAGCTTGCGATAAGGATAAATTACCATGAATTTGGCGTAATTTATCATTAGAAATTACGATAAGTGTGTCCACATTGCTTTTCAATTCTTCCAATCCTTCTCCACCTTGACTAGTTCTTTTTCTGCCTTCAAAGGTAAATGGTAAAGTAACGATACCAACCGTTAGAATCCCCATTTCTCTAGCCGTCTTAGCAATAATGGGTGCAGCACCAGTTCCTGTTCCACCACCCATTCCAGCAGTAATGAACAACATTTTAGTACCTTCTTCCAAAAATTCCTTTACTTCTTCAATAGATTCAATACAAGCCTGACGACCAACTTGCGGTCGAGAACCTGCACCACGTCCATCTGTAAGGGCTGGGCCTAATTGGATTTTAACTGGCACAGGGCTAGTTTCTATCGCTTGAATATCGGTATTAGAGATGGCGAAATCTACGCCAACAATACCTTGGTTAAACATGTGGGTTACAGCGTTACTACCGCCGCCACCGACACCGATTACTTTGATGATTGATCCTTCTCCTTTGGGCATACCGAACATCATAATTTATAAGTTTTCTCAGTTAAAGAATTGTTGTTTTAATGGTGCACGGTACATAGTGTACGGTACACGGATTTTAACGTGCAGGTTTACATCAATATTAAGGTAATTTCGATAATTGTGATGACACAAAACTTGGGCATTTATTTAGCCACTTGCCTGATGCTGCACACTATTAACCGTTTACCATTTTAATATTCTGTATCAGGTTCTGCTTCAAACCACTCTTTCGTTTTTTTGAACAAGTGAGAATACCATTTACCGCCCTCCTCGGCAACACCTATTCCTGTTGGTTCTTGTTCATATACTTCTTCTGGAGCTTCTGCTACGACTGGTTCTGGTTCTTTTTCTTTATGTGTATAAGTTACCTTTCCTGTTTCTACTGCCTCAATTCCTCTCAACAACAAACCGATGCCTGTAGCAAAAATAGGACTATAAACACGTTCAGAATTTCCATGAGCCAATTGCTCCGCAGGTATTCCTACTCTAGCGGTCATTCCAGTATGGAATTCTGTTAATTTATCAATATCTTTTAATAAAGCGCCACCACCCGTCAATACGATACCTCCAATTAATTTCTTTTCAAAACCAGAGCGCTTAATTTGCCAAACAACATAATCTAATATTTCTTCTACTCTTGCTTGAATAATCAATGCCAGGTTTTTCTCAGAAATTTCTTTAGGTTCTCTTCCTTTTAAGCCAGGAATCGCTATCATTCGATTATCAAAAACCTCTTCTGCTAAAGCAGAACCAAATTTAACTTTCAGTTTTTCTGCTTGATGCTTCATCACGGTACAACCTTCCTTGATGTCTTTTGTGATGACATCTCCACCAAAAGGAATAACAGCAGTATGTCGCAAAATGCCTTCATAAAAAACAGAAATATCTGTTGTTCCACCCCCTATATCAATTAAAGCCACACCCGCCTCTAATTCTTCTTCACTTAACACTGATGCAGCAGAAGCAATAGGTTCTAAAGTAATATCTGCTACTTTATAGCCTGCTTTATTCACACATTTTGTGATATTATTAGAGGCAGTAATTTGACCTGTAATAATATGAAAATTAGCTTCTAATCGAACTCCTGACATACCAATTGGATCAACAATTCCTTGTTCGTTATCCACGGTATATTCTTGCGGAATCACATGCAAAATTTTATCACCTGGAGGCAATACCAACCGATGCATATCTGATACCAATTTATCTATATCTTTAGTAGAAATTTCGGAATGCATATTCTCCCGAGTTAACATACCTCGATGGTGCAAGCTTTTAATGTGTTGTCCAGCAATACCTACATGCACGACTTTAAAAGATTGTTGAAATTGTCGCTCAGCAGCAGCAATGGCATCAGAAATAGCTTTTACCGTTTTCTCGATATTAGTCACAACCCCTCTCATTACGCCAGTAGATTCTACTTTCCCTACGCCTAAAATTTCGAGTTTTCCATGTTCATTTTTGCAGCCTGCAATCGCACATACTTTAGATGTTCCGATGTCCAAGGCGACAACTAATTCTTTTTCTTGGTTAGTGTTTATTTCCATAACCTACTAGTGTTTTTGGAAGAATGTTACCTTTTCGTTTCTCTTCCTTGGTGGACTAAATTGTTAGGTTGAAACTGTGTCATAATTCTTAGCATATATTTTAGTATATATTCCGAGCTTCTGAGACAATTTTATCTTTTCTCCGCAATGACCTGTCCTTTATAGCTTAGGTCAAAACTTTTATATTTTCGCCATCCCTCATTTGCAATGGCCTGTTGATAAAAAACTTTTAAGTTTTCAAGTTTAATATCAATATTATCGTATTTTCCTAAGAATATTTTTTGGTTGCCTAACTTAGGTGCCAAAATATACTCTCTTTTATTATTGACATAAATCTGTTCAATCATTGGTCGATACAAATCATCCGCTAGAATCTTTTTACTCAAATCAAATAGTTGATTCAAAGGGTGGTTCGGTCGTTCCATGAATTCAGGTGTATGCGGCGAAATATTACCAGTTGCGACCAATACTCTAGCCGTAAAATGTTTAGAAGTTGGCATTTTATTACCCTCTCTATCAAAATAGTAACTCGCTTCCATTTTATCAATAATTCGAATAACTGGAATTCGCTGTTGTATGTCAATTTGAATCGTATTATCTGCCCCTATAAAGGTTTCCGCATCTAAGACAAAAGGATTTTCTTTTAAAACCTTTTCAATTCTTTCTACATCCACCGTATTTTGTGGAATACCTTCCATTGAATACCCAAAACTTCTATCAAGCATTTCAAAAACATCTCCTCTCGTCAATAAATTATTGCCATCAGGCAAATGCTCTATATTTACAACTACTTCGGCCGTTTTAGTTGTTTGTTTCTTCTTTACCATATTGATGAGTATCACACCAATTAATAAAATTAAAGCCAGCCAACCAAGGCGTTTGAGGGTTCGTATAACTTCTTTCTGCTGCATTTTTTAAACGGTTCACGGTTCACAGCTTGCTCCAATTTTTATCGGAGGTAAACGGTTGACGGTGAAATAATCACATTTGCTACCGTCTGCCGTTTTGTGTTTACCGTTTTTTTTCTGCCAACTTTCTTACCTCCTGTGCAATCTCACTTGCAGCATTTGGTCTCGCCAAAGTTTTAATTTGTTGACATAATTGACGACGTTGTGGTTCGTTTCTCAAAATATGAATAGCTTGCGGAAGCATCTCTAAAGTAGCTTCCGAATCTTTGACCATGATGGCTGCCTGCGCCTGTACTAGCGCATTAGCATTTTCCGTCTGATGGTCTTCCGCCACATTTGGCGAAGGTATTAAAACAGCTGGTTTCCCAACCATACTTAATTCTGAAATAGTTAAAGCGCCTGCTCTACAAATTACGACATCCGCTAAAGCATAGGCTAAATCCATTCGGTCTAAAAACGCCCGAATTTTCACATTTGGCAATTGTGCAGTTTCACACGCTTGGTATTCTTCTATATACAATTTGCCTGCTTGCCAAAGTATTTGAACATCTGTTAGTTGCTCAATTGCTTCTGCATTAAACCGCATCGCAATATTTAAAGACTTTGCCCCCAAACTTCCGCCAAAAAGTAAAATCGTTTTTTTACCTTTTTCTAGTCCAAAATGCGCTAATCCTTTCTCCTTCAAATTGGTCAAATCTCCAATATCATTCCGCACAGGGTTTCCTGTCAATTTCAATTTTTCCTTTGGAAAGAACCGCTCCATATTAGGATAAGCCACACAAACTTTTTGTGCTTTTTTAGCTAATAATTTATTGGTAATTCCTGCGTAAGAATTTTGTTCTTGCACCAATACTGGAATACCTTGTCGATAGGCCATTTCCAAAGTTGGTCCACTTGCATATCCTCCTACACCTACAACCACATCTGGCTTAAATTTCCGTACAATCCCAAAGGCTTTCCAAAGACTTCGAACTAAGTGAAATAAATTCAAGAAATTCTTTAAAGTCAATTTTCGTTGGAAACCACTAATCTTCAAACCTTTAATCGGGTAGCCTGCTTTTGGAACTTTTTCCATCTCCAGTTTTCCCTGAGCACCAACGAAAAGAATATCTATAGTTGGTTCTATTTTTTTCAAAGCATCTGCAATAGCAATAGCAGGAAATACATGTCCTCCTGTTCCACCACCACTAATGATTACCTTCATAATTTTCAATTTTCAATTTTCAATTTTTAATAGGTACTTTAAAAATTGAAAGTTAGTTATCTTCTTTTTCCACCACCGCCACCTTGTTGCTCAAATCCTTCATCAACGGGTTCAGGCTCAGTGATTTTTTGAATATTTTTACTTACACTTAGGATAATACCAAAAGAAATACAAGTAAAAATTAAAGACGTACCACCATAACTTACCATTGGTAAAGTCAATCCAGTTACAGGCACAAGGTGAACCGTTACGGCAACATTTGCCATGGCTTGTATTACAATACTTAAGGTTAAGCCTAATGCCAACATAGCACCGAATCCTTTGCTGCTGACCGTCACTAATCTCGCTACTCTAAATAAAAGGAGTAAATATAGGCTAAGTACCATAAAGCCACCAATCAGTCCATATTCTTCACAAATAATTGCAAAGACACAGTCAGACTGAGCAGATGGCAAATAATTTCTAGCAATACTATTACCAGGTCCAATTCCAACAAGTCCACCAGCTGCAATTGCCATTTTTGAGTGTTGTATCTGGTAACCACCATCCTCATTATTCATAAATTCTTGAACTCTTTTTACCCAAGTATCAGAACGAACAACGTCAAAAAATTGTCCCAAAATAAACATTGCTGCAAAAAGCACAATTCCGCACATAATCAATAAGACAATATATTTTAAATCAACCCGTCCAATAAACATCATTAACATAGCAGTGGTAAATATTAATCCAGCCGTAGAAAGGTCAGCAGGTAGAATAAGTCCACAAATGATGATTACAGGCACAATGATTGGTAAAAAAGCACTATTAAAGTCTTTAATATACTCACTAATAGACAATGCTTTCGCTAAGTATATAATCAATGCAATTTCCGCAAAATCAGATGTTTGAAATGTCAAGCCAGTAAATGGCACTTCTACCCAGCGCCTGGCGTCGTTTATGTTAGCCCCTAAAATTAAAGTATAGGCTAGTAAAGGAATAGATATTAAAAGTAGCGTTGCTGCCATTTTTGAATACCGTTTAGGGTGCAATAAATAGCAGATATAAGCTAAAACAAAACCCAATCCTAAAATTCCTACCTGTTTTAGTAAAAAAAAAGTAGTATCGCCATTGCGATTTCTAAAGGCTAACGTACCTGTGGCAGAGTAGCTTATTATGATTGAAAATAAGGCTAATAAGGCAAATATCATCCAGATGACTCGGTCACCTCTTAATTCTGCATATATTCTACTGCTCACAGTTTTTGTAATTTTGCATGAATAAATGTTAAATTTTGATACCAAGCTAAATGTCTATAAAAGCATTTGCCAATATCAAAATCGTTCATTTATTTTTCATTATACCTTTAAGTATAAATGATAAGGCAACCATTGCTAAGAAAGGAACCTAATCCGTCAAACTAGCAATAGAATAACCTGTTTTTTAAAATTTCAAGTGATGGAATCGTAACTAAATTGCTCTAGGGGGGGACCAGCAATAAGGAAGGAATGTGTCAAGTATTGACGAGTAGCAGTAAAATGCTTTACAAGTGTTAGTAAATAACACAAAAGCATGTTTAACTTTAAATCGAAACCTTCCTTAGAATACTTATAACCCTAGTTGTCATCTTAGTTGATAAAATTATCAACTTAAAAACTTCAGTCGAAACCTTAAGAAAATCTATGTTAGATAAGGCTCAAATAAAAGTGTCTGTCACTAATATTTGTTATGCTTTTCCAAAATAGTCACCAAAATCAAATCTTTTCTTCGAGATTGGTACTGATATTTTCCGTAAAAGGGATTACCTAATTTTTTTTAAGAGTCAACTACAAGAGCATTTTTTTTCTTTCCTCGGAATGGTTTTCTACTAACTATTAGTCCGTGTGGTAAGTTGAAAATTGAATGGTTCTCCTATAGTTTTCTCATAGTCTATTTGTTGTGGTTCTACTGAAAAAAGGTCGATTTTGGAACAGGTGTCGGACACTTAT
>JBGCFJ010000574.1:0-3550 GCA_045106885.1 Saprospiraceae bacterium | reverse complement strand
GTTCTGCGGCTTTATTTTGTCCTTCTACGGCGTTGGGAAAATACTCATTATGCTACGGCATAACTCCGTTTTTCCCGCCTTGTACAAGAACAAACTAAAACCACATCTTCTGGTAGGTTATTTATTGCCTGCTCCCTAATGGTCTTTTTTCTTGATAAAAGAAATTACAAACCACTCATCTTGGTCGCATAATCCTTTATAATTTTCAAAGTACTTTCATCCTTATCATAAATCGAGTACCACCCTTGATATTCAAAAGGCGGATCCCCAATAAATTCATCTCCTGTTTTCCAAACCGCTTTAGGGGTTCGAGGTCGGCCTTCACCACCCCAAGCCCAAAAATTACAACCTGCAATTGGTTGACGGTTGGCAGCTGCTTGGTGAATTAAATCAAAAATTTCGTAATAATAATTATCTCGGTAAGTAGTGGGAGAGCTTGGTTCATAATTTTCCATATCTCTGGCAATACCAAATTCTTCTAAGACAACGGGCATATTTAATTTTTGCGCTAAAGTGATATGTTTACGAATATAATTTTTGGCTTTATTTAAAGCTTTTTCATAAGTTTTTTCTGGTTTAGTTGGGTCGTACCAACCCCAATTCTGAATCCAAATATGCATAGTGGCATAGTCAATATTTTTGATGCGGTGTTCTTTTTTAAATTTAGTAGCAAATGGGACAAAAGCATTACCTTCACTTCCGATGGATACCAAATGATTGGCATCTAAAGATTTAATAAAAGCCGCCGTATTCTTAATCCATTTTCGATATTTTCGGTTGCTGACAATTGCTCTAGGTTCATTCGCTAATTGCCAAGCCATGATGGTCGGGTCTGCTTTATAAGGAATAGTAGAAATAGAATTGGTTCGATTAATAATAACCTCAAGATGTTTGAAGTAAGCAGCTTGAGCGGCTTTATTTTTAAAAAAGCGAGCTGAAAAATTCATGTATTTTAACCATTTTCCGCCATCGGCAGGCGGTGGGTAAGGAATTGTTTCTCCAGTGACCCAATTAACATATTGTGCAAAACCACCAGACCAAGGCCACATATTATTCAGGCATAAAACGCCAACCATGTCACGTTTTGCCATTTCTACCAATAAAAAATCAAGCCCTTTGAGTAAGTCTTCATTGTATTCACCTAATGCTGGTTGAAGAGCAGGCACCATTCGCCAGGGTTCAGTGTCAGGGCCTTCGCTCGCTGCCATAATGCGTAAATTATTAATTCCTAGGGATTGGAGTTGGTCTAATTCTCGAATTAATCTAGCCTGATAGTCGGAGTTATTGGCAATGCCTAGGTTCATAGCTGCCCAAAAATTAGTGCCTAGGTAGTAATACGGTTCACCATTTTTGAGGAATTGACTATTTTTTACGGTAATAAAGTCCGTATTTGTTTGTCCCACAGCTTTAGTCGTTAAGAAGGAAGAAATAAGGAAAAAGATAATAAAGCCTATACTAAGTAGCCACAAACCTTCGCTAATATAAATGTCCTTTTTCATTTTAATTGCATGTTTTACTTTTATTCACCACTAGGTATGCCTATTTTTGCAAAATCATAGGAAATCCATTCATGAAATTAATAATAAAATACTTTTTCATTACTTTAGTTCTATTGGGCAGCAATACTTTGTTGGCACAAAATAGTAGTAATCCATTCGAGTTAAAACATCGACTAGATAAAGAAGTGGTAATAGATGCAGAAAAAGAGGCGGTCGATAATCGGATAATCAAGACAGATAATCCTTTTGATATTGCAGAACAACCTATCGAAAAACCAGCAACGATAACTAGGCCTATCGCTCCTATAGAGGATAAAGAGGATGGACTTCCTAAGGCGGAAGTCTCTAAAAATTATTTAATCGCAGTTTTTTTTGTGGTATTAGCTTTTTTTACGGCGGTTATTAGTATTGCTAGGAAAAAATTGGAACAGAGCTATAGAGCTTTTCTCAATGATAATTTCTTGCGGCAATTACATCGAGTCAATCAAGGGAGTTTTTCCTTGTCTTATTTTTTATTATATCTTTCTTTTTTCTTGAATGTGGGTATATTTATTTATTTGGCGGCGAATTACTTTGGTGCTAATTTGCCTCAAAATATAGCTTGGGTTTTTCTTGTGTGTTTAGGTGTTGCGTTGGCATTTTTGTTTAAACATTTACTCTTGTTTTTTATCCAATCCGTTTTTCCAATTAGCAAAGAAATTAAACTATATAGTTTTTCCATTATGGTGTTTAGTATCATATTAGGAATAGTTTTATTGCCAGTTAATATCTTAGCAGCTTTTGCTCCCATAGGGCTTGCAAAAATAGCAATTTTGGGAGGACTTGGAGCGATTATTGCAACTTACCTTTTTCGTTCCATCAGAGGTATATCAATAGCAAGCAAGTACATAATGCTACATAGTTTTCATTTTTTATTGTATCTTTGCGCCGTTGAAATTCTGCCTGTCGTAGTTCTATTAAAATTTATTTTATTGAGGATGAATTAAAGGCAAGGAAAGTTAAGAATTCGATTTACTTCCCAATAATTATTATTGGGCAAAATTTAAAATCAAAATAACAAACTTTTACGAGTTAAAGATTGTTGTTTTTTTAGCTTGAATGCTAAAATTTTCCTTTGAACACTTAAACGAAAGAATTTCTTTTTTTTAGGTTAATTTCTAAATTTATGTTAGAGATGTCATCAGATAGTACCGCTCAAAAAGTAGAGCAATATAAGCCAGTTAAAAGTATCTTGATTTCTCAACCGCAACCTAAACAGTCTCCTTATTTTAAGTTGGAGCAAAAGTATGGTTTGCAGATTGATTTTCGACCATTCATACATGTGGAAGAGGTAACTGTAAAAGAGTTTCGTAAAGCGAGAACTCGTCCTGATGAATTTTCTTCAGTTATTTTCACTAGTAAAAATTCTATTGATCATTTCTTTAGGATATGTGAAGAAATGCGGATTCGAATGTCTGCGGAAACGAAATACTTCTGCCTAACAGAGGCAATTGCCAATTACCTACAAAAATTCATTGTTTACCGAAAACGTAAGGTGTTTACAGGGAAAAGAACAATCCTTGATTTGAAGCCTTACTTAATGAAGCATAAAGCAAAGGAACGCTTTTTATTGCCTTGTTCTAATTTAGGCAGCAAGCGGGTATCTTCTTTCTTGGTAGAAAACGAATTTAATTGGAAAGAGGGCATGATGTATAGAACAGTGAGTAGTGACCTTTCTGATTTAAGTGATATTACTTATGATGTATTGGTCTTTTTCAGTCCTTTAGGCATCAAGTCTTTGTATGAGAATTTTCCTGATTTTGAACAGAATGAAACTAGATTTGCTGTTTTTGGCAGTACTACGAGTAAAGCAGTCAAAGAAAGAGAATTAACAATTAATATTCATGCGCCTTCTCCAGAAACACCATCTATGACGATGGCTTTGGAAAAATATATCAAGGTGGCTAACAAAAAAGCATAATTCTGATTGCTAGTTACCATCGGTTTATAAAATCAATCATTGATTAGCTGCATTGCTAATAAGTGACGGAAAAGTTCAAATTTGTAGCAGC
>JBGCFJ010000573.1:0-4253 GCA_045106885.1 Saprospiraceae bacterium | reverse complement strand
TGCTTCTTTTGCACCTATTTTTAGCTTTGAAAACAGTCATTATATCAACATAACTCTTGTTCTCAAAACCAAAACTAGGCACAAAATAAGCTACCCTAAGAATGTAAACTTATTCATGCAGCGTTCCTACCCTTTGGTATGGACTCTTTTTTTTAGTTTTTTAGACGGACAAAGAACAAGCTTAATGGGGTAAGTTATTTTGTTCTTTTCACTTATAATTAAGTTGTCTATGAAAATGGCTTGATTGGGCAAATAATTGAAGGCTAAATAAAACAATTCCAATGTTGCGGAAAAGATTTTGCATATTTTAGGTTTTTTGTATGGATGTATAAATTTTATACTATACAAAGGTCAGGGGCATTGCTTCGCTTTGAAATAGGGGCTAGTGGTTTAAGAATGAAGTTCTTACCAGTTTAATAATGTTGTCAGTTGTCGGTTGTCAGTTAGGTTAGCACCTTGATAACCGACAACGGATAACTGACAACTGTTTGGGATAAACTAGTACTTATTTAATGCCTGGGCCACTAGATAGGAATTTAGTAGGGGCTAGACCCTAGATTTAAATAAAATTGTCAATACTCCGACTGGCAAAACCTAACTTATTTGCTACCTTTGTTGCTCTCTGAATTTTAGAGGATAAATTTGTATTTTAATTACTATTCATGTCCAATAAAAAAGACTTTGGTTTCGAAACCAAAATGCTTCATGCAGGTCATATTCCAGATGCCGTCACAGGTGCAAGAGCGGTTCCGATTTATCAAACCACTTCTTATGTGTTTGATAGCCCAGATAAGGCAGCTCAACTCTTTGAATTAAAGCAGTATGGAAATATTTATACCAGAATAAATAATCCCACGACTGCTGTTTTTGAAGAAAGAATGGCCGCTTTAGAAAATGGAACAGGCGCATTGGCTACAGCTAGTGGTATGGCAGCACAGTTCACCACTTTAATGACTTTGCTTCGGCCTGGGGATGAAGTCGTTGCTTCTTCCCATTTATATGGTGGCACTTATACGCAATTGGAACATACCATGAAGCAATTGCATGTCAAAGTGCATTTTGTAGAACCGACCGATATTAAAAACTGGGAAGCTGCTATTACGCCTAAAACGAAGGCGCTTTATGGCGAAACGATTGGTAATCCAAAAGGCAGTATTTTAGATATTGAAAAAGTAGGCGCTTTGGCAACTAGTCATAGTATTCCGCTAATCATTGATAGTACATTTGCTTCACCTTATTTATGCCGTCCACTAGACCATGGCGCTAATATTGTCGTACATTCGGCGACTAAATTCATTGGTGGTCATGGTAGTTCGATTGGTGGCGTAATTGTGGCTGATGGTAAATTTGATTTTAGCAATTATCCAAGTATTGCTGACCCAACGGCTTCTTATCATAACCTCAAATTCTTTGAAACTTTCGGAGAATATGGCTTTTTGATGAAAGCTAGAACGGTGACTTTAAGAGATACAGGTGCTTGTATTTCTCCTTTTAATGCCTTTTTATTAATTCAAGGTTTGGAAACGCTTTCTTTACGGATGGATAGACATGTCAAAAATGCTTTGGCTGTGGCTACTTTCTTAAAAGAACATCCACAAGTGGCATGGGTCAATTATGCGGGTTTACCTGATAGTCCTTTTCATGACTTAGCTAAAAAATATGTCCCTATAGGACCTGGTGCCGTTTTCTCTTTTGGTTTGAAAAAAGGAAATGGAGATGTTAGAGAAAAGGGAAAGAAATTCATCGAAAGCCTAGACTTATTTTCGCATTTGGCGAATATTGGAGATGCTCGAAGTTTGGTCATTCATCCAGCATCCACTACACATCAACAATTATCTAATGCCGAACTGGAAAAGGCAGGCGTGGGTCCAGAACTCATCCGACTTTCTGTAGGTTTGGAAACAATAGAAGATTTATTATGGGACTTAGACAACGCCTTACAACAGAGCAATCTTTAGACAGCCATCTTTCTACGGAAGAAAAGACTTTATTTAAACATGCTAAAGAAATTCAAGCCATTTTAAAGGGCGCAAAAACGGTTGCTATGGTTGGCTTGTCCAATAAATCAGAGCGCCCTAGTAATTTTGTGGCTTCTTATTTATTATCGGAGGGTTATCAAGTAATTCCTGTCAATCCAAGAGCAGATGAAATTTTAGGGCAGAAATCTTATCCTGATTTAAAGAGTATTCCTGTCCCCATTGATGTAGTAGATGTTTTTCGAGCGCCTGCCGCTTGTGATGCTATTATCGAAGAAGTCATAGAAGTTGGTGCTAAAGCAGTTTGGTTACAACTAGGCGTCATTAATCGGAATGCGGCGAACGCTGCTTTAGATGCAGGTTTGACGGTTGTGATGGATGCTTGTATGAAAATTGAGCATGGTCGATATAATGGTAGTTTGCATTTGGTGGGAATGAATACGGGGATTATTTCGGCTCGTCGGGCTAAGGTGGGATTTTAGCGAGTTGCGAGTTGCGAGTTGCGATTAAACCCTAATTCTATTCAAAAGGTTACAATCAACTTATCTACTTTTATCAATATTTGTAATATCTATAAAGAAATAAGAAAGGCGATTATACTACGGTACAATCGCCTCTTTTTAATAATTGACTTTAAAAAAATGGTAGTGCTATAAATGTAAGGCTACAATATTTTATAAACCCAATGTTTCTTATGGGGTTTACTTAGACATAGCCTTACAAATGTAGCACTACCAAAAAAATGAGTCCGTAGCTGGGCTATGCACTAATTTTTTAAGCCAAACTATCAAGAAAATTCAAATTTCATAGAAGCACTTCTCAAAGAGTAAAAGGGTTTTCTTATAAAATTATTTTCACCAATTTTTAAGCGAATTAGCACAGAGGAAAAGCGACTAAATATTAAACTAGCCTCAATAATGATATTTTATACCCTAAAAACTATGGGTTATTCCCTGTTGAAAATTGAAAATTATAAATTGAAAATTATCAAAAAGGGCGTTTTTCCATTTTTATAAGAAAACCCTTCAAAGAGTAACAAGTCTAATGGAAATGTTATAAAATTTATGTATTTACTTTTTTAGAAGGACTCTTCAATTAACTCTGTTTGCACAAAATTTTAGGTTTGAAAATCAAAAGATTAAGCGACTGTTCTAATAACTGTGTTTAGGCAAAATTTCAGCATTGAAAATCAAGGCTTTACTGCTTACTGCCACTGCTGACTGTATACTGTCAAGATTAACTGCCTACTGTTTTTTATAACCCAGCTACGGCACTTCCATTCACATCTCCTACCTTAATTCCTACAAAATTTACGACTACCGAACCATCTGCATTCGGCGTTAAATTAATTTCGGGAATAGTTGCATTATATTCAGGCATGTCACGCTGGTCAAAAGTTATCGCTGCTAACTGATTTTCTTCTACAAAGCGCCAAGAAGCTACTCCAGGGATTTCAGTAACTATTCCTAATATTAAATTCCTTAACATCACTAAATCAAAAACGGTAACTGACCCTGACCGATTGACATCCATTGCGATATATTTATCAGCAGTATCAAAAGGCTGTAAGCCCAATATATGTTTAGAAGCGACCACAATATCAAAAGTACTTACGCCATTCAATGGATTCAGGTCTCTACTAGGAACAATACTTACTATCTCATTAATGGATACATCTTCAATCACATAATCTCCTTGTTCATTGGTAGTGGCTGTTAAAATTCCATTATCAGTGGAGATAGTTATGGCTACATTTTCCATTGGCTCGCCAGTTCTTACGGTAATTTTACCAGAAACAGTAGCAGTTTGTGCAGTTAGGGAAATCCCTATAAGTAATAAAAGTAGTGCACCTATATTTTTAATATAATTCATTTTTTTTTGATTTAGATTTTAATAAATAGATCAAGCTTTTTGGTAGAGCGCAAACCAGAAATCAAAATTATAATATCTCATTCGTTGAAAGACTGGTCGACGATGTTTGAAGATTGCATCTTCAAACCTATATTTTAAAAGTTTTCAATTTTTGTCAGTCCGATTATATATTATAAAAACAACTTCTCGTTAGCCCTTTGTTTTGTCAGGAAATTCACTGGATAATCCGAAATTATCCAGTGAAAGGCAGGCTACCCGCCTAAGGTTGTAAATTACTTTTTATAAAAAGAAGAATATTCTTAAATTTGTAGTAGCTATAAAAAATTTAATCAATTGATTATCAGTCATTAAATATCAAATTGACGTAATTTTCAACTCCTGTAATTATGTCAGTTTTTTACTAAT
>JBGCFJ010000572.1:0-5839 GCA_045106885.1 Saprospiraceae bacterium | reverse complement strand
TAGAAGTCATGTGTTGGCCCAAAGGAAAAGCCACTCGGCGTTATGCGGGTGTTACCCACATAGACGTAACGAAACTCACTAAAAAAGAAGCAAGAAAAATCAATCAACTCTGTGCGACTAAACGGGTGAAGATTAGTGGTTTAGGCTATTATCCCAACCCCTTAACGCCTAATAAAAAAGAACGGAAGATTTATATTGCCCATATTAAAAAATTGATTGACGCAGCTGTTTTATTGGGATTAGAAAATGTCAATACGTTTATTGGTCGAGACCCTGCTAAAACCATTGCGGACAATTGGCCCGATTTTTTGAAAGTATGGCAGCCCTTAATTGCTTATGCAGAAAAGCACAAGGTAAAAATAGGGATTGAAAATTGCCCAATGAAATTCACCAAAAATGAATGGCCTGGTGGACAAAATTTAGCCGTTAGCCCAAGAATTTGGCAAGAAATGTTTGCCGTTATTCCAAGTGCTTATTTTGGTTTGAATTATGACCCTTCCCATATAGTATTACAACAGATGGATTACCTCGCCCCAATTAGGAATTTTTCCGAAAAGATGTTTCATATTCACGCCAAAGACTTACGCATCGACCAGCATATTTTAGATGAAGTCGGTGTTTGGGCACATCCAAATTTATGGCATACGCCTAAACTGCCTGGTTTAGGAGATGTCAATTGGGCAAAATTTGCGGCTACTTTGAACGACATTGATTACGAAGGGGCTGTTTGTGTAGAAGTGGAAGATAGAGCTTTTGAAGGAGAATTGTCTAAGCGACTTTTGTCTTTGCGGCAGAGTTGTGATTATTTGCGGCAGTTTATTCGGTAATCACTGTATTTTGTTTACCATCACCGTTTTATTATAGATGTCTTGGATAGTGTTGCCGACAAAATGATTGAATAAACCACGTTTTTCCCTCCAATCCTCCAACTATCCCTATCTTGCGCACTTTTATTGATTCCTAAAATCAAACCAACTAAAAAGTATGAAAAATTTATTTTTACTATTGGCAGTTAGTTTAATGATGGTCGCTTGTCAGGATGACCGTAACCACGGCAATACGACTATTGCACCAGCCATTGATTTATCCAAATACCCTGCTAATTTACAAAAAGTTTTTGCGAAGCATGGTTCTTTGGCGACTTGGAAAAAAATGAAGGCGCTTTCTTACGAAATTGTCAAAGAAGAGGGGAATGAAAAACAAGCAATTGACTTACAAAATCGTAGAGAACGAATCGAAGCATCCAACTTTAAAACGGGTTATGATGGCACAAATTTTTGGCTAGAAGCAGATACTTCTTATAAAGGAAATGCGGTGTTTTACCATAATTTGATGTTTTATTTCTATGCAATGCCTTTTGTTTTAGCGGATGATGGGATTATTTATGGAGCAACAGAACCACTAGAATATGAAGGAAAAGCTTACCCTGGTATTCGGATTTCTTACAACGATGGAGTAGGGGTGAGTTCTAAAGATGAATACTTTATTCATTATGACCCGACGACTTATGAAATGGCTTGGTTAGGGTATACGGTGACTTATTTTTCTGGTGAAAAGGGTAAACGGATTAGTTGGATTCGATACAATGATTGGAAGGAAATGAGTGGTGTGGTTTTACCAAATTCCTTGACTTGGTTTAAGGTAGAAGAAGGAAAATTAATTGAACCTCGAAATACTCGAAAATTTGCAAATATTAAGGTGTCGGAGACTGCTTTGGTAGATGCTGTTTTTGCGAAACCTGCTGGTGCGGAGATTGTAGAATAATGATAGACGGTTGACGGTGCACGGTATACGGTAAAAGACTACAGCTAAAACCGTTTACCGTGCACCGTTTTCTAAAACCCAGGTTTTCTATCAATAACCCGTGGATTAGCAATTGTTTTTACAGGAACATTTTGGTCTAATTTGGTAATCGTCACTACTGTTCGTCGATTTCGCTGATGTTCTTCTTCACTACATTCTACGTCGTCATAACAATCATTGACATGTTGGGTTTCTCCAAATCCAGTAATTTTATTAATTCGATATTCGTCGATACCATTTTCAATTAAGTATTTTTTTGCAGATTTTGACCGATTTCTAGACAACCATCTATTATAATCCGTTTCTCCTCGACTGTCTGTATGTGAAGCCAAGGATATTTCCATACTTGGATATTCATTCATCACGACGATTAAATAATCCAAATCATTAGCGGCATCTGCTCGGATGTAATGTTTGTCAAAATCGTAGTAAATATGATTTAAGGTAATTTCTTGACCAACGGTGTAGTTGCCATTAGGGTCACCTGTTAAATATTCGTTGACATAATCAGGCGTAATATTTCCTGCATTTGGGTCTAATCTATCTAATTCCAATTCAATTAAGGTATTCATCACGATGCTCGTATTACAAGGCACGTTCATGGTAGAAACGGTAGATTGACCCTCTTTGAAATTTAATTTCCTTGCGGTTATTTCATATTCACAAGTACATTCAATACACATTTCAAACTTTCCATCAAAGTCCGACTGTAAAGTAGTTGTCGCCCCTGTACATTTGTCTACTAAAGTGACTTCTGCGCCAGGAATATATTTAGGGAAGTTTTTATTTTTAACTGCACCTTTCAATTTTACACAATTTCTTTTAGCTAAAGGAATACAGTAATCCGTATTTTCCATTAATTGTGCACCAGATAATTGTTGTCTAGTCGGTCGGTAATAATCTTTTTCAGCATAAAAAGAATAAGTTTTATTGGCTTCAATAAAATAATCAAAAACGCCACTTGGATTAGTTGTGAAAGATGCATCTGCTCGAACGACTCCACCTTTAACTTTAATACCATAATCTCCGCCAATATTATTAGTAAGGATACTGGTTGGCATTTGTGTTTCCTCTTCGTAGGCAATCCAATTATCTTCTGATTTTAAGAGGGCAACCCTAGCATTTTCTAATCTTTCTCCCGTTTGAGCATCACAAACCGCTATTTGAGAAATGCTTCCAGCACCGACAATTTCGTTTGGATTATTTGGGTCTGGGTCAAAAGGGTCTTTATTTTTCTTTTTATTCGGGTCGTCCTCCGTTACTTCCCAACTATAAATATCATCTTGTCCAGAACCTCCAGGACGATTAGAAGAAACATAGCCTTTTTCTTCTTCGGCATCAATATAAAAACCAAAATCATCTTTTTTAGAATTGATTGGTTTGCCTATATTTTTACGGTTTGCCCAAGAATTTTCGTCACTATCAGTTGATTTTTCCACCACAAAAATATCTAGCCCACCTAATCCTTTATGACCATTAGAGGCAAAAAATAATTTGTCTTTTTGACTAATAAAAGGAAAGATTTCATTACCCGCAGTATTAACCGTTGGGCCTAAATTGACAGGGTCACCCCATTTATTACCCAATTTTTGACTGACATAAATATCCATTCCACCGAAACCGCCTGGTCGGTCAGAAGAAATATACAATCGTTGTCCGTCAGTAGATAGGGTAGGGTGGCAAGTAGAATATTCTTTGTCGCAAAAAGGGAGTTCTTGAGCATCATTCCAAGTGTCACCTTCTCCTTTTGCGGTGAAGACTTTCAATTTTTTAGTATCTCCTTCCTTACTTTTTTGTTTACTTGTTCTGGTGAAAATCATTTCTTTGGTAGGCGAATTAAACGTTGCAACACCATCGTGAAAACCACCATTGACATCTCCTTTTAAAGGTTTTACCGCTTCAAATTTGTCGCCATCTTTTTTGGCATAAAATAAATCGGAAAAATTATCATTTGTCCACTTATCTGTATTGCTGGTAATCAGTTTATTACCTTCCCTCATAGAAGTAAATATGATACCATCTTTATATGGAATCGGGCTAAAGTCATGGTGTTCAGTATTTAAATCAGAAAGATTAGAGAGCTTAATATTTTTGTGATTTTCAAATTTGTCAATCTCAGAACAATCTTTAATAAAAGACCGAGTTTTGTCACTACTTTGTTTCTCATAATCCTTATACCAGCGGATGGCATCCTCACATTTTCCATTCGCTTGAAGGGTTTGCGCATACTGCAAAATTGTTTCAACTTCTTGAACTTCATTAATAATTTGCGCATACCAATACTCAGCTGCTTCGTATTGACTATTTAACCTAAAACTATTAGCTAATTTTAATTTGATATCATAAGTTTGTTCCTCGTCCTCCAAATTTTGGTAGTAATCTGTTGCAGTTAAATAACCAAGATTATCATAAATTTTGTCACCTTTTTTTTGGCTAAATAAATGATTCGTGAGAACTAACAATAGTAGCACAACTACTAGATTTTTCATAATACAGGGATTTAAGCGAATACAAATTTAATTTACAGCGTAGTTAGTTATTGGAAATTATTGATAAACTAAGTTGCAGAAAATGGCTTTATTGTTGAATTGTTATAGGGTTACCCGCACGAATCGTTTAAAATTATGCTACTTAGCACTAAGAACAATATAACAATCTTTATTTTTTGAAATTTGGCGGACTCAATAATAATTGTTAATCTATTTAACTACTTCATTTTTCAATTAAAAGAAACGAATATTATTGACCTTCTCATTATCATACTTGAATAAATACTCCACCATTACTTCAAAACTACCTTTGGTAAGGGTATTTAATTCTCCTAATTCATAATCTACTCCGACCGCAACTTTTAATTGTTGAGTTAAAGGAAATTGTACGAAGACATCAGCTGACTCTTCCAGTCGATAACTAGCACCAATCCAAAATGATTCCAGAAATAGGAAACTTAAATTAAAGTCTACTTCCATAGGTGCATTTTTGACATAACTGACTAAGAAAGAGGGTTTAATGTGAATTTTTGGGTTGATTTTAAAAACCAGGCCGCCCATCAAATAATGTGCTCTTAAATCTGTAAGTGCGCCAAATCCAGAATAGACATTACTGGTAATAGCGTTTCTTATTAAGGAAGGAACAGAAGCGCCTATATAAAAATTATTTCCCGAGTAATAGATACCTGTTCCAATATTAAAAGTATTATTGGCAGCAGCACCAAAAGGAATCGATGAGTCTATATTATCAATCAACTCCGCTTTCGTCCAATCGAACCTAGTAAAATCGAACTGGACATTTAGTCCTAAACTTAACTTGGTATCGTTTTTAAAGCCTATCCGATAAGCATAATCCATCTTTGTAAAAGTGGAATTAAAAATACCAATTTCGTCTGAGACAATAGACAAACCAAGACCACTACGCCCTTTCAAGATGGGCGTATGGGCAAAGGCAGTTATCGTTTTTGGTGCACCAGTTACCCCCTGCCATTGATGTCGATAATGCGCACCAATATTTAAGGCATCTGCGCTGCCTGCATAAGCTGGATTATATTGCAGCTTATTAAAAACAAACATAGAATAGAGTCGGTCATTTTGACTCCATGCTTGATGATTGAAAAGAAAAAGCAGGAATAAAGTGTAAAAAATTATTCGCATCTGTAGCGTTTTCAGTTATTGGTTGTTAGTTACTAATTACACAATTACCACATTCGGTAACTTGCAATTAGTAACCAACAACCAGCAACTAGTTTATCTAAATATCGTTATAAAACCTTGAAGCGGTTCTCCATTTTCTTCGAGTTGCAGCATATAAAAATAAGTGCCAGCAGGTAGTGGATTTCCTTTATGTGTACCTGCCCAATCGTTTTGATACTTTCTAGTTTCATAAACTTTATCCCCCCAACGATTAAAAATATTTAATTCATTATTTGGAAATTGTTGAGTACATGGAATAATTAAAGCATCATTTTTCCCATTACCATTTGGAGTTAAAATATTAGGAATCCAACATTCTCCTTTTGTATTTAGACCATTTAATGTGATGG
>JBGCFJ010000571.1:0-1488 GCA_045106885.1 Saprospiraceae bacterium | reverse complement strand
AATTCAACTTCAAATTCCCGCCGAAGGTGGTTTAAAATTGAAAATTTGAAATTGAAAATTGAAAATTAAATTTTACTTAGTTCTTAACGCATTTTTTCTACCATAAATAACTTACTTTGAATAGGTCTTCCCTTTACTTTGAATATTAGACTATGCATTCCATTATCTAGCTGGTCTAATTGAATAGGTAGGACCGCACCAGAAATTGATTCAAGGTCGATATTTTTTAGGACTTGCCCATACATGTTGATGATTTGTAGATTTCCTTGTGTGCCTTGGAATTCTCTGGTTTCTACATATAAAACAGCTCTTGCAGGATTGGGGTAGAAGTGTAATTTTGTGTCTTCTTTTCCATAAACTATTTTCTTAGTAGGCGTATAAACAGTCTCTCCATTTTTAAAGATTTGTTTTACCCGATAATAGTTTTCTCCTAATGCTGGTTGCTCATCTTTTACTTTATAGAAACTATCATAATCACCTTCATAAGTAACCGTTATTGCTTCAATTTTTTCAAATGTTTGATTATTAGTAGATCGTTCTATTTCAAATACTTGCTCTAAATCAGTTGTATTGGACACCCATTCTAAAATAGAATTACCCGTTATTGGATAAGCATCAAAAGCCAATACTGCTGCTGCTCTACTAGACGCACCTGCTGCTATATTTAAACTGTAATCCTCTACTTCTCCGTGTACAAAATCGCCACAAGGATTGGCACTAAATTCTCGTTTCATAGCTACTCTCATACGAGTATTACCAGGAACAGCATTTGCTGGAACGGTAAATGCACCCACGATGACATCAGGTTGTGCCCCTCCATTTCCATTAGAAGGAGATAATTGTTCTAATACTAATTCCCCTGGGTCGTTAAAATCATTATCTTGGTTGAAATCCATCCAAACATAAACAGTTTCGTCCCATTGATTATAACTGAATGCTAAGGTTACGTCCACGGTATATTCTTGTCCAGCAGTTAAATTAGCGACTAAATTAGTGTAATCATCATACCCTAAAGATTTGCCAGAGGTATTATCCAAGTCAGCCATTTTTACTCTTGAAATCCATTCTTGCCAAGGTTGTTCAGCCGTTAAATCACAGTAATTTGTTGTGGTGCCACAATCGTCAACTGTTTTGGTAATACAGTTACTAGCTAGCCATTCTGTACAATTGGCTCTTCTGCTCCATCTTACATAAGTAGTTGTAGTTGTGATGAATGGAGGATTATAAGTTGCACTATTGCTATTTGGAATCGCCTGACTGATGGCAGTAGGACAACCACTTTCTGATTTCAACCAGATATACTCGATTGCTCCTGAGCCACCTATTGGTAGACTACTATTGGTAATCGTTTGTGGGTCGTAAGGGTCGCAAATAATTTCATTTCCACTAATTTGACCACCGTTAGCATCAGCATCACAAACAAGGACCGCTTCTGTTACAGTTACATTAAAGCTACAAATACTGACATTGCCACAATCATCACTCGCT
>JBGCFJ010000570.1:0-3544 GCA_045106885.1 Saprospiraceae bacterium | reverse complement strand
TGGGGCTGATATATTAACTTCAAATAAAGGAATAATAGATTATGTAAATTTAGCTCTTTATCTTAAAAAATAACTATTGCTAACAATGGCTATGACGATAATGCCTCCTATCGTCGGCACTCCGCATAGCCAAACCGTTGTGCGTCATCAAAAAAAATAAAAAAATCACTTTTGAAATTAAAAGACAAAATACAAGTTTGTGAGAATCTAATTGATTTGCCAAGTAAAGAAATGATTAATTCTTTTGTAAGAGGATTTAAATATAAAATCATTTTCTCAAAAAAAATTGAACATCAAAGAGAACAGATTGGACAAAAATGGAAAGAAGAATTTCCGAATCATCAAATAGCAATTCATACGATTGAACCTGAAATAAATATTGTAAAACTGATTACAGAAAAAGAAATTGAAGAACACCAATTTTTTTTTGAGCAATGTGCAAAAGATTACAGAGAATTATCAACAAAACTAATAAATCAATTAGCAGAAAAGTTTGAGGTAAAAATAGATTCTAAATACCCAATGAATACACTAAACGCATCTGGCAGAAATGGTTATGAACAGATTGGAAATATAGGTGATTGGAAATATTTTTTTCATGGAATTCATTGTGCTTTTACAAATTTAAAGACAGAACAATATATAGAAACACCTTTATCTTATGGTTTAGAATTTGGTGAACTTGACCCATATTTTTTCTCCAAATTCATTAATTCTACAAATGAATATAAACCATTACCAATTTTCATTTATGATGATTTTTGGGACGGAAGAAGAATTTTAAACAAAATGGTTGAGTTAGGTAAATTTGAAATAATAAATTCTAATTTCCCAAATCAAACAGGAGTCGTAGTTAAAGATAGAGCTACAATTAAAATTGATATTTGTCCTGAAATTGAATTTATTCCAAAAGAAGAAATAAAGTTTAAAGTGAAAGAAAAGTTGTCATTTTGGGAAAGATTAAAATTGAAAATAAAAAGAAGACGAACGCACAACAATGGCTACAACGGTGCGACAAGTAAAGTCGTTTGAAATATTGTTAAACTAATGAATATCAATGACTTACAAGATTTACTCAAATTAGATTTAACTACTTATTCTGCTAAGTATTTCGTACTTCGGCATGCGTAACTGGCAACGGTTGGGTGTGAAGCCCGAAGGAAAAAGTAGCTCCTTTTACAATAAGTAAAATAAGGGGAGTTCGTGAGAACAATCCTAAAACTGCTAGTCTTTTGCGGTGGGAGGGACCCGAACAGATGATAAGCATAATGTAAATGAACTGCTGTAAGCCTCGTTACTTTGGAGCAGCGAAAAAGACTAAGCTCGTTCTGTGTTGTAGGCAGAGCGTAATCGCTGTAAGCAAAAACGCTAAAGGGTGAAGCTGTCAGGCTCGTGTACCCATGACACGCAGATTAAAATTCCCTCGGGGTAAAGGCAGCTGCTAAGTCATCATCAAAGGTAGCGAAAGCTACCAAGGTATTTCACTCGAAACTTGGTAAGCCTGTATCGTTCTCTTTTTTAAGAGTAGGACGGAAGCAATTCCCAACGATGGCGGTGCAGGTAAAGGATGCAGGAAAAAGCGAATGCCTTGCTGTAATGGCAGGGATAGAAGTTGAGATTTTTTTTGGTGTAAGACAGAAAAGAACCAAGATTACTTCCAACGAAAGTTGAGCAGACTTCCAATGCAGGTGTACTATTACGAGTGACTAGGAAGAAGATTTATAAAAGCAAAAGCACAAAGAGATGACCAACTGTCTTCCAATAATATATACGATATATGGTCATCATGCGTTGCTGACAGAGAAAACGGCATGGCAATGGATTAATTGGAATCGGGTCATACGAACTGTAAAATCACTTCAAAGTAGAATCGTAAAAGCAGTCAAGGCAGGAAAATGGAGAAAGGTAAAAGCATTGCAGCGAATTCTTTCAAAATCTTACGCTGCCAAACTTCTGTCAATCAGAAGAATTACCGAAAACAGGGGTAAAAGTACCGCTGGAATAGATGGACAGTTATGGGATACGCCCAAAGCTAAATTTTGCGCAATTGGTGAATTAATACCAAAAGGCTATCAGCCTAAACCCGTTCGACGGACGACGATTCCAAAAAGCAATGGCAAACGGCGACCTTTAGGTATACCAACGATGAAAGATAGGGCGATGCAAGCATTACATTTATTAGGCTTAGCCCCTATTTCGGAATCGTTGGCAGATGCAAATTCTTATGGATTTCGTCCTTTTCGGTCATGTGCCGATGCGATAGCTCGCTGTTTTAGTATGCTCGCCAAACCAAACGCACCAGTTTGGATATTGGAAGGCGATATTAAAGGCTGTTTTGATAATATCTCCCATGAATGGTTATTGGAAAATATACCCATGAATAAGTCGATATTAAAGAAGTGGCTTAAAGCAGGTTTCGTTGAAAAACAAGTACTTTTTCCGACTAATGAAGGAACTCCCCAAGGGTCAGTAATTTCTCCGACCTTAGCCAATATGGTATTGGATGGGCTAGAAATGGCAATAGACCAAGCAAGCGGAGTCAAACATTGGGGGAAAAGTGAACCAAAAAGGCGTATTAATCCCAACCACATTCACCTAATCCGTTATGCGGATGATTTTGTGGTGACTTGCAGGGATAAAAACTTGCTGGAACAAAGGATAAAACCTGCCATTCAACAATTTTTAGCAGCAAGAGGATTGGAGTTATCCATAGAGAAGACGCACTTGACACACATTGATAAAGGCTTTGATTTTCTAGGACAAAACGTTAGGAAATACAATGGTAAACTACTAATCAAACCGTCCAAGAAAAACGTGACCGCATTTCTCGCTAAGGTAAAAGTGGCGATAAAAGAACGAACGGCTGCCCGACCGATAGACTTGACCCAAAAATTAGCCCCGATGATTCGAGGTTGGGCAATGTACCATCGGCATATAGTAGCGAAGCAGACTTTCAGTTATGTTGACCATGAAATATGGAAAATGTTATGGAAGTGGGCACGTCGTCGCCATGCGCACAGAAAGTCAACTCGATGGGTAAAACAGCGATATTTTATGCGCCATAATGGGAGAGATTGGACGTTCTTTGCTAAAGATAAAGATGGAAGCATAGCCACCATTTTTGAAGCCAGCAATGTAAAAATCCAACGGCATCCAAAAATCAAAGGATTGGCAAACCCCTACGATAAAGCGGAGGAAACCTACTTTGAGCAGCGCAAGGAACAGCATATGCTGAATAAACTAGAGGGAAAGCGAATGTTGCGCTATCTTTACGACAGACAAAAAGGCATTTGCCCAATTTGTCAGTTAAAAATCAGTACGACAACTGGTTGGAATGCACATCATCTTACGCCTAAACATTTAGGTGGTAAGTGGACTGGTGAAAATTTGGTGCTTTTACATCCTGTGTGTCATATTCAAGTGCATCAAAATCCTTCGGTAGCTGCTGCGCTGACCATAAGCGTTAAGTATGCTTGAGCCGCTTGCTGGGAAACTAGCACGGGCGGTTCTGAGAGGGGAACGGGCAGCGATGCCCCGACCTACT
>JBGCFJ010000057.1:0-20602 GCA_045106885.1 Saprospiraceae bacterium | reverse complement strand
GCTAAATACAGAATAATGTGTCGTTTTACGTTATTTACGTTAACTGAATTTAATATTTTTTATTTTATTAAAATTAATTTTATACTTTTTGTTTTTATAAGATACGAAAAAGCAATTAAAACTAGTCTAAATCTTTTTTTTTTTTTTTTTTTTACCGAAACCCAAGAAATAAGAAATAAGTACTAACTCATAATTAGATTAAAATTTCAGGGAGCTTATAGCCCCCATCCGATTTACGGGTCAGAATTGACTTTCCTCTTGATAGTTTTGTCCAAAAAATCAGCGCATAGCACCGCTACGGGCTTATTTTTTGGTCGAAAATAGCAGGAAGAAGTATACTTCTGAACCGCTTGCGGACGGGATGCCAGAAGCCGCTGAAAATTAATAGTAATTGTGTGTTGGTACTTATATGGTATAAGGAAGGACAAAAAAATAAATGATACGGTTTTCAAATGATTTCTTTTTTTAATGAAATGAAAAATTACAAAACCCCTTGTTTTTTCATCCATTTCAATCCTTCTCGTTTTGTCAAAGGTGCTAAATCTTCATTTTCTTCAATAAAATCTAGAACGAATTCCCAATCTGTTTTAGAATATTCTCGCAATGCCCAACCTGCCGCTTTTTGAATGAAAAATTCTTTGGAGTGTTTTAATTGTAAAATATAGTCAATTAGTAAATCTGTATCTGTTGTTTTTCTGTATTTTAATTGAAAAATAATAGCGCTTCTTTGTAGCCACATATTTTCAGATGCCATCCATTTATTGGGATAATCGGGCACTAATTTTGGAAACCTTTTAAAATGCTGAGCGACTAGTTTTCCTGCTAACATATCTACAGTGTCCCACCAGGATTTGGTAATGATTAATTTTTCTAAAACTTTGATGAAATCCTTATCTACTTTTTTAATACTTCTTTCTATCAAATCTAGGCCATATAGTTGAAAATCTCGATGAGGATTCTGCCACATTAGGTCTAATAATTTGGGCAATTGTTCAATAGTCGGCATGCCATATTCTACTAAAATAGCCTTCTGGATTAGTCGGCGTTCAGGAGATTTTAATCCATAAAAATCAAATTGGTTCCGCATGTATTGTTGTTGTGCTGCGGCAATTTTAGGATTCCCATTTTGCTCAAGATGAATCACCATAATTTGATAGTAATCAGTGATAGAAAGTACCATGAAAGATTTTTAGTAGGAAAAGCTTAAATTTTTTTCAAATTTAACCTATTTTATTAATTTTCAATTTTAAATTGCGCGTTGAATACTGAAAATTAAATAAAAATGTCTACTAAAAGAATAAATGTTTGGTCAAGCCCCAGAAATGTCTCCACTGCTTTTATGTATGCTTTTGCTCAGCGAAAAGACATAACGGTGGTAGACGAACCGCTATATGCTCATTATTTGAGTAATACAACGTCTAAAGCAGTTCATCCTGTGACAGCAGAAATATTAGACCTTATGGAGAACGATGGGCAAAAAATAGTGGACGAGGTGATTTTTGGCGAGTACGATACGTCCATCGCTCTTTTTAAACAAATGACGCATCATTTGATTGAACTGGATTTAGATTTTACGACACGAACAGAGAATATCCTTTTAATTCGAGACCCTAAGAGAATTATAGCATCTTACGTGAAGGTGATTCAGAATCCGACTATCGCAGATATTGGCATTAAAATGCAATACGACCTTTTTCAACGGTTGAAAAAAGCGAATAAAGTCGCAGCAGTAGTAGACGCTAAAAAATTATTACTCAATCCCCCCAAAGTATTAGCTCAACTTTGCCAACAATTGGCTATTCCTTTTGATACGAATATGCTCTCTTGGGAAGCTGGCCCAATTAAAGAGGATGGTATTTGGGCTAAAGATTGGTATGCCAATGTACATCAATCCACAGGTTTTATTCCTTATGTAGAAAAAGCCGTTCATTTAGAAGGTGCTTTAGCAGAACTGGCAGAAGAATGTCAATTTTATTATGATTATTTGTTGGAGTATGCTATTTAAGAGGGCAAGAAGGCAAAGTGGCGGAAGGGCTGAGAGGCTTGGTCGTATGTTCCTTAATTTAACTTTCCCGCCACTCTGCCTTTTCGCCTTTCTGCCTTTCCGCCTTTCCGCCTCTACACCTCCAAAACAGCCTTCCAAGCCTCTGCCATCAAATACCCACCTGCCAAAGAAGGATGCACACCATCTGGACACCAATAGCTTACAGGAGCGACTTCCAAAGCTTTATCAAAGATAGCTTGTAGTGGAATGAACGCTGCACCAAAGTCGTTGGCAATAGACTTTGCCGCTTTTTGATAAGCAGAGAAAGCGGGATACCATTTCTCTTCAACGATAGCAGTACCTCTCAATACAAAGGGTTCGGCGATGATTAATTTTACTTTGGGGAGCGCCTTTTGCGTACGTTCTAATAAGGCTCTAAAATCTTTTTCATAGACTTCTGCAGTGCCTTTATAGCCCCAATCTAAGGTATGCCAAAAATCATTGACGCCAATGAGAATACTTAAAATATCTGGCTGAATTTGTAAACAATCATCTTCCCAACGATTGGCTAATTGGAACACTTTATGACCACTTATCCCCCGATTATAGCATTTGATGTCTTTATTTGGATTTTGTCCTAAAAGTGCAGTTACAATATGATGGACATAGCCGAGTCCCATACCTGATGCATCATTGGCGTAGTAGCGGTCTTTTTTTCTGCCAGCATCCGTAATCGAATCTCCTTGAAATAAAATAGTGGTTTTAGCTGTGGAAAAATAAGTGGAAAGTGGTTGTGGGTTTGCCGCTTGTACTAAAGTAGGAATACCCACTAATCCGATAGCTGATTGACTCAAAAATTTTCTTCGTTGCATGATTTTTGTTTTAGTCGTTATAATTTTTTACTCAGTTGTAAAAATCTTCTTAAATATAAATTAGAATCAAAAAAGAAACCTTATATTAAAGTTTTAATCATTAAAAAATAAATTGGGAAATTTTTATTTCCTTATTTTTACTTTATTTATTACTTTTTGCAAATTGCACCTTTATCTAGCAAGACCTGATTTTCAGCAATTTAGCAATTTTTTTTTAATTATTACCAATCAAGATTACAACAACTTTTACTTAGAACATTACGCATCAAAGAATATTTAGACTTAATTGTTTCTAATAGATTTTTATATTTGCGATCGGATTGAATAAAATCTAATCCTCATTTGAAAATCTATTTGGAGTATTTGATTAGTTAATTAATTTTAAATTACTGTTTAATAGGATTTTATAGATTTATATTTTTAGTCTATGATTTCTGTGAAGCTTAAATTAATGGTATTGGAATTTTTTCTATTCTATTTTAAAAGTAATTAATATGATTAGAATTAAAAATTTCAGTCATTCAATTTAACTTTTTGAGAACTATTTTTCTCAATATAAACAGTGGAAACTGCAAAACTGAGCGGCATGGGTTGGTTCAAACGTTTAAAAGATGGTATTACTACTGCAACTAAGCAAAAAAAAGAAGCTCCAGAAGGAGTTTGGTATAAATGCAAAGAGTGCAAAGAAACCAGTACGATGAAGGAATTGAGAGAGAATTTTCTCAAATGTCCTCATTGTAATTACCATATTCGGATAGGCTCTGATGATTATTTTGAGTTGATTTTTGATGGGAAATATACCGAACTTTTTCCAAATTTGGTCTCTAAAGATTTTTTAAATTTTACAGATTTAAAGAATTATGATGACCGATTAGCAGCAGCAAAAAAGAAAACAGAATTACTGGATGCTATGAGTGTGGCTCATGGAAAAGTAAGTCGGCGACCGTTAGTGATAGCTGCGATGGATTTTACCTTCATTGGAGGATCTATGGGTTCAGTGGTCGGTGAAAAGATTGCTATGTCAATCGACTATTGTTTGAAACACAAAATCCCTTTGATGATTATTTCTAAATCGGGTGGTGCTAGAATGATGGAATCTGCTTTTTCTTTAATGCAAATGGCAAAAACTTCTGCGAAGTTGTCCATGTTGGCTAAAGCAGGCGTACCTTATTTCTCTTTTCTAACGGATCCTACAACTGGTGGTGTTACGGCTTCTTACGCTATGTTAGGAGATATTAACTTCGCAGAACCCAAAGCACTTATTGGTTTTGCTGGTCCAAGAGTTATCAAAGAAACGATTAAAAGGGATTTACCAGAAGGTTTCCAACGGTCTGAATTTTTAATGGAACATGGTTTTCTTGATTTTATAGTCGATAGAAAAGACTTGCAAAGTACTATTTCTGATTTGCTCTACTTTTTTGATAAATCTAGGACGGTGAATGGGAATGCGGTGGAATTGAATGGGGTGGTGGAGAAAAAGGAGAAGGTGTTAAATTAAGAACACTTTATCTTGTATCAATTTAATAGCTAAAAAAGCGGTAAGGTTAAAACAAACCTTACCGCTTTTTTGGTAGATAGGTATCTTGGCAAAAGTATAGGTTAGAGTAAGGTGATGGACTCAGTGATACTATTTCAAAAAATCCACCTCTATTGTCTTCAAAAAATCATTGATTAAAATTTTAAATTTTGCTTTATGAAATACGACATCTAGCGTGTGATCCCCTCCCCAAGTTAGATGATGAAACACGGATTTAGCATTTAAATGTTTGGCAATATTGACCGATTGTGCTGAATTTGTAGAATTGTCCATTTTGGAGTGAATTAATAAAATGGGCACCTTTATTTGTTTGGTCGCTTTTAAGGGACTAGCTTCTCGATAATTTACGCCTGTTCTCCAGTTGACCATTTCCATAATACCAACGGATGCCAATTTTGTCCATGTTCCATAGTCTCGTTCTGCTCGTTCAAAAATGGCGGAATACCAATTTTGGAAAGGGGAATCTGCAATAATAAAACCAACCTGTTTGCCTGTTTCACCTGCCTTTAACACCGTTGCTGCACCCCACGAAGAACCTAACCAGCCAATTTTATGGTCTTCAAATCCTTTATTTTTTTGTACCCAATTTGTTATTGCCAATAGGTCTTTAGCTTCATTGATTCCGCCTGTTGGATGTACTTTATCACTAAGCCCATGTGCTCGATGGTCATAAAGGACTAAATCACAAGCACAATCTGCTAACACGGGCACATATTTCAGCATTTCTGCCCAAGTTCCTGTCCAGCCGTGAACACCGATAATGACACCTTTGGGAGGTGTTTTACTAGCAAAATATTTTCCCTTGAGTGCTATACCATCAAAAGAATGAACCGTAAAATTTACTGGTTCTGGAAGTAGTTTTATCATTGCTTCATAATCCATTCCCCAATCTGTTTTCATCTTTTCTTGACTAAGTGCCAATGAACTTTCGGGTGAAAGAATTTGACTAGATAAAAACCAGAAAATGATTAGGCAGACAATAATCAGCAGGAGAATTGCTATAGCTAGTGCAAGCATTTAGTATTTTCTAAATTTTGAAGATTGGGAAATATTACTCATCCAAAACGACCAACATCTTCTTCTCCAGAGGATTCAAATGCTCCAATAAAAAATCAAAAAATGCTCGACCATATTTTAAATAAAAGCCTAGTAAATTATCGTGTCGTTCTTGCAAGCCATTATTAGGATACAACTTATCTTTAATGCCCCGAATTTGATTCAACCCTACTTCATATTTTTGTTTTTCTGCCCGAATTAAACGACCTTCTAATTGCCCTAAGGTCTTTAATAACTTTGCTTTTTCTGCGCCGAAAGCTTTGGCTAAAGTAGGGTCAATTTTTTTGCCTTTTTCAGTAATGGCATCAAAAGCTTTACTAATTTGTCCTTTTTCTTGATTGATTTCTAAAGCTTCTGTTGATTGACTTTCGACAAATAATCGAATGACACTATCGGTATCTTGGAATAAATCAGTTATCCCAATATTTAGCTTTCGTAATTTTTTAGTCGTTCCTTTATCTAACCACATCACTGAATTCCTACGAATTAGCATTGGATAAAATACACCAAAATGGGCAAACTGACTTTTTCTTTCTAACCAATAAGCTAATTCTCCACCACCGCCAATATAAGCTAAATTTGGCATCACGACCTCTTGGTAAATTGGTCGCATCACTACATTTGGGCTAAAATATTCAGGATGGGTATCAATTTCAGCATCCATTTCTGCTGGCGTAAATTGATAATCGGTATTTAAAACCTTATACAAACCGTCTTCAAAAACAATGCGCGCTCTCAGATTTTCTCGCAAATAGAAAAAGTTAATTGCTCTTGGGAAAGCCTGTGGTTTAAAATTGATTTCTGTTAACGCTTCTGCGGTAGCTTGTACCAAGGATTGAGAAGGTTGCTTAAAGATTTCTTCTTTGATTTGTGGTATAAAAAGGCGTTTTAAATCGGGATGATTCATATTCGCAACCACCAAGCCGTATTCCTTGAATAATTCGTGGACAAGTTGAACTGTTGCCTTTGAATAAATTTTATTATTAGTATAAGCCGCTTCAATAATTCCAAATATCTCTGTTGCTTTTGGTGAATCGCCTAATATCTCTTTTAACTGGGCTAGGGTAGAAGTGAGCCCTTCTGTAGACATCATACCAACCGAGCCTTTTAACTCATTTTCCCAATATAATTTTTTACCAAATAAATTGATATAATTGACTTCTTCAAAATCATGGTCTTCTCCGCCTGTGACAAAAGTTGGAATAAAGTCATTTTCTGGATATGCCGCTTTTAATTTGCGACATAAATGAATGACTGAAATGATTTTGTAAATATAATAGAGTGGTCCTGTAAATAGGCTAGGCTGATGTGCCGTGATAATAGTGAAAGCAGTAGGATTGGCTAAGGTTTCAATATGTTGTGCTACCAGCGGTGCAGCAGAAAGATGAGCATATTGTTCCTGCAATACGTTAACCAAAGTCGCCCTATCAATTTTTGTTTGACTTCTATCCTTAATAGCTTCTGCAAACCCTTCAATAGATGGTTCGTATTTGTAAAAAGACCGTAAAGTCGCTAATTCATTGGTGTAAGAAGTATCTTTAAAAGAAAATTGAGGCACGTCCTCAAAACCAATCCATTGAGTAGTCATATATTCAGTTGTCGGTTACCAGTTGTCGGTTGTCAATTGTGCTTAAAAACTGACAACTGACAACCGATTACTGAAATCACTTAATGAGTATTTTTTCTGTCCAGAATCCATTTTCGGATTGAACCTGCATTAAATACAAGCCACTTGATATTTCGTTCAATGGAAAACGGAAATTCTGTAAATTATTTGTCTGCTGGGTGGCTACCGTCTGCCCATTATAATTAATCAACCGCAATTGATAATCTTGGACATTTGCAAATGTATTATTAAAGTTTAAAATAATGTAATCTGTTGCTGGATTTGGTTGCACTTTAAAAGATAACTCCAAATCTAAGTCTTTGGTACTGGAAATAATGTCTCGATTGACAAATTGGTCAAAAAAGATAACCGTTGCAAACGTAGCTGGAATCACACAGCCACCATGGTCGGCAGTACTATTTACATCAACTGATAATACATCCATTGCGCCATTTGCATTCATTACAGAATCTGTAAAAGTCGAATTGGTAAAAGCTACTTGGTCATCTGCCATACAATACATCATCCGCATGGGAGAATTGGGAATCCAATCGAATAAATTATTATCTCTTAATGCCGTTTGGAATGGACCATTTGCATCTCCTTCAAAAGAGGCGCTAAAAGTATCTGTTAATAAAAATTTAGGAATAGAAGCGCCATGATTTTTTTCTAATTCGGCGACTAGTAACTCATTTAACTCTCCACGTGTAGTCGTACCATCCAAGAAACCTTGAATTAATGGAACGTAAGGAGGTAAAAAGATTTCACTTAATTCATTATATAAATTGCCATAGACACTTTGGTAACCAACAATTATCCAAACAACATAAGAGGGAAATTGATAAACATCTTCAGACAAAGAAGCAGATAGCAATTCTCCTGTCATGTTGTAAATACCTGACATGTGACTACCAGCGGCAACAGTTAATCCTGCTACTCCTGTCTCATTTAATGCCTTATGCATGGCCATTCCCGCATGACCACCTTGGGAATAGCCAGTGATGAATAATTGACCACTATTTAATAATTTCTGTTCGTCTACGTAAGTTTTTGCAGCGGCTACCAAATCAATAGCGGCACTTGCTTCCGTCGCTGCATGGACATAAGGATGAATGGTTCGTCTAGATTCCCCTAAACCCAAATAATCAGCAGCAGTTGTATAATATCCTTGACCAGCAAAATAGTAAATGAGTGTTCTTTCTCCTGCATCCATATTAGAAGGCACGGCATTTCTATTACTAGCAGTACCATGTTGGTAAGCCAAAAAAGGAAACTGTTGATTTTCTATTTCTGGAATAGGCAAAACCATCAAACCTGAGGCGGTATCTATTGTTCCATCCGTATCCATCGTTTCATATAAAACTTTGTAAGCTTCGACACCATTGTTTACACTGAAACCAAAAAATAAAGCACCTAATTGGTCTTTTGTTAGACTTTGTTGTAGTTCGATGTCTACTATTTTTTGACTAAAAACTTGGCTGAATAAACCTAAGAAAATGAGAAGGAGTAAATTTTTTTTCATAAAATATTTTATTTTTCGACTTATTTTTATTTAGGGAAAACGAAAGAAATAACCTACATAAATTCGTGGGGTTGGATAACTCGTGGGAAAAATTAGTAGCGAAATGCTCCACGAATTATCCAGCCCTCTGAATTATTTTTTAAAACATATAGTATTGTTGCGTAGGGTATTTTTTGCCAAATCCCTTATGATAGAAAAAAAATATAAAAGAAAAACAACTATGTGAGCGAAGAGTTGCCAAAAATAACCAAAAAGAGTGTCGGGAATTAGATTATTTTTCAATAGAAATTTGCGAAAACGCTAAGGAACTTTTACCTTTATATAACAAATTCACAGACACACCAACTATTACAAACATTTCTATGTATAATTAATTGATAAACAATTGTTTTAATTATACATTCCATCACTTTACACCTCCCATATAATTTCCCTCACAAGTCTTTAGCTATTATACACCTTACGTATTTATAGATTTTATCTGTATTTAATTATGTAATGGGTTAATGTAGCTATAAAATAATTACACGACACACTTTTATATTCGTAAACTACACACATCTAAAACTATTTAGCGATATGAGAAAACTATCACTGATTACCTACTTATTAATAGGCGCTATTGGCTGTTTATGGGCCAATAATACAACGCCTGCCTCCATTATTACTTACAGTGTTGAGGCATCCCCTTTTTCTACCGATTTCGGCAATAACTTTGCCTATTACCATGTCAATTTAGATTTAGGAGACTTAACCAGAGTTGCCAAAAATGGGAAACTTCGAGTGGTGGTAGACTTTCAACGAGGTATGGAAATTGCGGAAACTCGTTTTGAACAAAAACCTAACGGGACAATTTATTACGTGACCGATTTAACAACACCTATTTATAATGCGAGGGTTACTGATTTATCAGGTAATACCTTATTGGAAAAAACCTATGGTGGAGAAGACCGTATTGTTGATTATGGTCGAACGCTCAATTATACAGAAAGCGAGTTGGCGGAGAAATGGTTAAATGAGAAAGACCAATTTTTACAGCGGATAGAATTTCAAAATTTAGACTTTGTAGATTTTGAAATTGATTTAATTGAACTATTAGAAAATAATCCAATTGTATCACCTGTCGATAATAATGCTGCCAAGAGAACCACCTCAACTGTAATAACTACTCTAGAATCAGCAGCTTCAACAGAGGTTGCAGCGGAGCAAATTGAGGCAGCTGAGCCTATCAACGAAGCAGCAGCAGCCAAAGAAGAAGAAGTGATGAATGACCCTTTCGGTGAATTAAAAGAACCTTTGGAGAATGATGGGGCAAAAGAAAATGGAGAAATAGCTCCTGCTACACCAGTAGATTATGAAGAAAGTGCGCAAGCAGAAAAAGAAAAGGAGCAGATGACGACTAAAAAAACAACAGCCACACCAGAAGGATTGACTACTCCAGTTATTTCAGATAAAAGAAATATCGTTAAATTGAATTTGCCAAACTTAGCTTTTGGAAATATTACCTTGAATTATGAACGTATTTTATCTGCTCGCAACTCAGTCGCTTTAAATGTAGGATTTATCCGCCCACAGCAACCTATTGGCATTATTAATGATGCTTTTAATACAGATGAAACTATTTCTACGCCTGAATTTTCTGGTATTACTGCAACGGGTGAATACCGTTTTTATAGTAGCAGAAAAGGAGCAGGGAGAGGTTTTTATTTTGCTCCTTATGCTAGATATGCCAATCATAAATTAGATTTTAATGCGACTATTGAAGATAATTTTTCTAATGTAGCCACCCAGTTGTCTGCAATTGGCCTAGGTGGTCAAATTGGCGTACAATGGTTAATCAAAGACCGAATTGCGATTGATTGGGGAATTCTAGGCTTAGCGGCTCAATGGTACAACCTAAAAGCAACTTACAGTTCGCCACTAGGAGAAGATATTAATTTTGATGAAATTAGGGCTGATTTAGAAGCAGAGATTGAGGAATCTCCTTTAACAAATAAATTAGAGTTTTCGAATACCGACGATTCTTTGGAAGCAAAAATGCCTTTTTTATTTGGAGGTGCTCGGACTTATTTGAGTGTGGGGTATAAGTTTTAGGACTAAATATCTTATCATTTTAACCTGCTCCCAGAGTGCAGCTATGCTGCTCCTAAAAATCCCTCGCTGAGTCGCCGCAGGTGATGAGGCAGAATATCAAATAACTTTTGTTACAGTGTAGTAAGTATAGACAAAAGGTCTTCAAATTTAAATTTGAAGGCCTTTTGTTGTAAAACCTTCTTTTTTATTTTACAATTTGTAAAATTGGGCTACCCGTCTAAGCTTAGACATTTTCGACAACAGCGAACCTATATTCGCTGCTCCAAGCATCGGAAAATATAGATTTTCCAGTCGTGTATTAAATCGGGTGATTAACTTTTTAGATAATGCCATAAACAAGGGAGTTTTCAAAGTGTTTTTCACCTGTACCCCCCTCTTTAATACACGACCAAACATTGCTTCGGCTATTGTTGAAACCACTGAAGATAGAGTGCCTACAGTTGGAAGTACGCCAAATACAAGTCGTTTTTATGGGATTATAGTTGATAAATTAACTGTTTTTCCAAATCCTACAGCTAATAATATTAATGTAGCACTTAGTCAATATCAAGGGGAGCATGTAACAATTACCTTGATGGATATGTTTGGTCGAATGGTTAAATCAAGTTGATTTAGCCAATGATTCTTTAATACCACTTGGAATAGAAGGAAGTAATTTAAATCCATTAGGTTATAATGTCGAAGATGATTTTATTTATGCGATTCGATTTGGTACGACTTATTCAAGCTTCTTCTCCTTTGGATAGCTTGTCTAGCATAGCTGATTTTGCTTTTAGGAATATCAAAACGGCTATGACGGACGATATGGTTCGTATTAATTATGAAACTGTAAATGAAGCCCAAAATGCCTTTTATCTGCTAGAATATGCGATTGATGGACAGCAATTTGAAACCTTAACTGGCATCAAAGATGCGATGGGAATGCCTGCTTATCAATATGAATTGCAAGACCAAAATCCAAAATTCGGAAGTGGCTATTACCGTATAAAATATGTAGAAACAAATGGGAATTATCAATATTCTGAGTCTATTCCAGTTTTATTTAAACAAGCAACTACTCCACATCTTATAGTACATCCTAATCCTTTTATTGATGAAATGACGATTAATTTTATCGAACCTTTAGCTCAGGATGCCCAAATAATGATTTCCAATAGCTTAGGGAAAATTATGGAAACCTGTTTTGTCAAAGAAGGCGCTAATCGACTAACTATTGACTGTCCCAATTATCCATCAGGCTTTTATACAGTATACGTAAAAGTTAAAGGGAGGCGAGGTATTGTTTATCGGATGTTGAAGGTGGAGTGATAAATCATGGTGATTTTTAAAATCACCTTGATTTAAAACTTAAAACTTCTTTAAGACCGCTTAAACTTTTGTTAAACCGTCCCTACATCATTGTTTTTAACGTCCAAGTAAAGGAAATTTAAAGGTATAAAGACAATCTTTTAGGAACTTTGAAAAAATCAATTTACCAATTTTGAAATGGATTCTTTTTTGTATGGGTTGAAAACCTATAGAAAAAAGATTCAATTCAAAATTCTTCGGGTAAATTTATTTTTTCAATAATACTTAAAGAATTACTTCATTTTAGAGTAAGACCTTTTTTAAACCATTTACTAAACTTTAAAAACTAATACATGAAAAATATAACGAGCTTATTATTCGGATTAATGCTATTATTAGCTGCTTGTGGAGATGATGAAAGAACGGTAGAAAGTTCATTAAGATACGATGGAGATAATGTTACTGCTCCAACTTTGCCACCTGATACTTATGAAACGGCTGCCCGATTTCCTGCAAATGTGACCAATGATTATACAGGACAGAAATTGACCCAAGTTTCTTATTATGTAGCAGAAACACCACTGCAAACAACTTTAAGAATTTATAGTGGTGGAACAGGTAGCGCTCCAGGCCAAATGGTATACGAAGCAACGTTAACAGGTACGATTACCCAAAATGCTTTTAATGCCCATGTATTATCCACTCCATTGGATATTACGGGCGAAGATTTATGGCTAAGTATTCGTTTTAGATTGAATAGAGGCTTACAGTCTATTGGTTGCGATGCTGGTCCAGGTGATGTTAATGGAGATTGGATGTATCAAGAATCTACTAATGAATGGACTTCTTTTAATGCCTTCTCTGGCGGAGAAAGTATCAATTGGAATATTCGTGGGGTGGTGGGAGAGTAAGCATCGGTAAACACCAGAGATGGTAACAAGTCTAATACAATATAAAAGGCTACTAAACTAGTAGCATTTAAAGAGAGAAGCGGATTTTTTGAGCCTAAAACTCGAAAAATCCGTTTTTCAATTAAGCTTTCCTTCTGTGCCTGTGTCCTGTGAATTAACGTATGGTGTTAATTTAAATTTAAAGTAAGATAGCCTTGTAATCAGCCTAGATTGTTATTCTGGCATGACCTTTGGTTGAATAAATATAATCGAAATACCCCTTCCTTCTATACTTAAATTTTGCTTCAAATACTTACAACTTTATTTTAATTATCAATTTTTCAAACTTCTAGAGAATTCTTTTAGGCTAGAGCATCTATTAATTTTTTAAGGTCAAAAAATATTATTTAAACAATAATACTATTAAAGTAGTAATTGTTAGTCTATGGATTACGCTTTCCTTCTTAGACCTACTTTTAACAATCTTCCAGTAGTATTTTATAAATGAAGACCTAAAAAATATGGCCAGTCGAAACTTGATTCCATTAAAACAATCAAACTTTAACCTATCAGATGAAAAGCTTCTTAGCCATTATATAGTCACAGAACATTCAACCTATTTCAATCAACTTTATAAAAAATATTCAGTAAAAGTGTATGGTAAATGCCTCGCTTTATTAAAAGAAGAAGCGGCGGCTGAAGATGCTTTGCAGGATGTCTTTGTGAAAATATTTTCCAACCTTTATAAATTTGAAGGTAAATCTAAATTCTCTACTTGGGTTTATTCAATTACCTATAATCATTGTATAGACCTTATTAGAAAAAAGAAAAAAGACAACTATATTTTTTCAGATAACCTTAATGAACGGATTGATTATATTGAGGATACCACCATATTTGAAACGAAAATAGAGCGACTTAAATATGTTTTGGAAAAAATCCCTGAGGAAGACAAAACTGTTCTTTTGATGAAATATCAACAGGCCATGCCTGTAAAGGAAATTGCTGGTTTATTAAATAAATCTGAAAGTGCTATTAAAATGAAAATTAAAAGGGCGAAGAATAAAGCTAAAAAAACATATAATAATATATTTTGATGTATTGTTAAAATAGAATTTCCTATAAAACATAATTCACTATAGCAGGAGTTTTTTATCATTTTACTACGCTTCTGGAGTGTAGCTATGCGCTTATCAAAAGAATTTCTAAGTAGGATGGTATATCAAAATGATTGATAATATTAATGAGGCTATTGAAGGTGAAGCATACTTTGATAGTCTAGGTTTGGTTGTTGTAATGTCATAATATAATTTATATATTTATTAAATAAATATTTTTCCTTAAATTTAAACCAATGGTAGATTTTATATTGATATAGAGCAACTTAAATTATTAGTTATAATATTTTATATTCTTGTAATTATTTTAATATAAAGGAGGGCGTATCAACAAAATAAGGCGGCTGTAGATAACAACCACCTTGTAAGTCTTTCTTCAGCGAGTGATTGTATTTTATACTATTAAATTCCTACAAATCATCATACTTATCCAACCTCAAAGCCTCAATAATCAGTATCAACTTCTCCGCATACTTCTTATCCGTAGCATAACCTGCCTTTTTCAAACCATGCGCCCATTTCTGATAATCATTTCCAAATTTTTTCAACTTTTTATACCGACTATTATTCAATAAAATAGAATGCTCTCGATAACTTTCCATAGGGTCGGTAAAAACACGAAACATGTCATAAATATCGTCATCGTGATAATTTCGACAGGTACAACCCCGACATTTTCGTCGGCATTTAATGCCAAAATGATTGAGCGATTCTCTGGCCAATCGACTATCCCCAGCATTGGATTCTAGCAACCCTTGGGCTAGTGTAATACTTGCTAAGATGCCATATTCTGCTTGTTCTTTTAATGCTGCCTTTTTGAATTTTTTGATATAGTTATAGCAATTTTGTTTTTTGGCATGGACTACCGATTTTGGAATACCTTTCCTTTTTGCATAAGTCGGACTCATAATAAAAGTAAGGTTGGAAAAATGTTGTGCTCTTGGCACTTTTTTAACTTTTTTGCTGTGTTGGTGACTTGATTTTGTGGTTTTAGCAGTAGGCTTTCTGCTATCTAACCAATTTCCTAAATTAAAAGACTTTGCTTTAATTGTAGTCGTACTAGTTGGCACTGCTAGTTTGACAGGTTTGACTTTTGGAACTGATGATTCAGTTTTTGCTATACTTTGTGTTTGTCCAAGCTGAAAAGATACACTAACATCTTTTGCTATGAATAAATACAAAATCATAGGAATCATGACAATTTCAAACCAGTTTTCATTGAATTTTTTACCATATTCCTTGAAATTCATGAAGGCAAATGGTGGAGGATTTGTGTGAGAAATCTCGTTTTGCATAAGTGTAGTTTTATTATCATTCAACAGATTGTTTTAATTAATGTAAAGTTAATATAAAAAATGTTTTAACCAAATATAAAATGCAACTTTTTGTTTTTTATTTCTTTTTAAATCATCGTGATTTTATAAATCAGGATGATTTGCTCGAAATTGGCGATTTTTTAGTTGTTAGTATTGAATTTGGAAAGCTATTTGTAAGTCTTATTAAGAGCTGTTTTTTCAAAAAATAGTTCCTTCCCCCTCTATAATATACAAACACTTCCTTCCATTAAAAGGCTTATCAAAATCGTAGCGCATGAACTTTAAATCATTGGTTATTTATTTGGTGTTTATTTGTCCTAGTATTTGTACTGCTCAATATCTGGAATTGGGATTGTCTGGTGGATTTTCTCAATATTTTGGAGAATTACAGCCAGCATATAATGCAAGCGAAAATAATGCTTCTTTTGGCTTTTTTGCTAGGTATAATTGGAGCAGAAACTTAGCTTTTAAAGCACAATTCTCCCAAACGACACTCACAGGAAATGATGCGAATCAAAAAGGCTTTAATACTTTTGAGGTTAACCGAAACCTTAGTTTTAAAGCGAGGTTGTTTGAATTAGGTATCCAAGGTGAGTGGAATATTACTAAATTTGATATTAGAGATAATAAAACGACAGCGCCCTATCTCTTTGGTGGATTAGCTTTAATTTATAATAATCCTAGAGCTCAATTAGGCGGCGATTGGTATGATTTGCAACCACTGGGTACGGAAGGACAAACTTTAGAAGGAGGAAAAAAGTATAGTAAATTGGGCGTAGCTTTTCCAATTGGAGCAGGTATCAAAATTAGTCTAAGTGAACGTGTAAACATTGGCTTCGATTTTGGATACCGTTTTACGTTGACCGATTATTTGGATGATGTGAGTGGTGTTTACCCAAATCTTGCCTTATTGGAAGAAGAGAATGCTACGGCTAGTCAACTTGCTTTTAGAAGCCCTGAAATTTTGCCACAATTAGCGGGAAATCCAGTGGGTAAACCAAGAGGAAATCCCAATAATAAAGACGGTTATTTTATTGGAAATATCACTTTCTCTTTTAATCTTGCTGATGGCTATGACCTTGAATTTGATGAGGATTTTAAGAAATTTTCGCCCAATTATCGACCTAAACAACAGACTTTGAAAAAGACTAAAAAGGAATTGAAGCGAGAGAAGAAAGGAGGAAAATAGTATGCAGTACTTTTCTAAAAATAAATCACAGATTAGTTGCAAAAACGGTAAGGAATAATTTTCTTAACTGCCAACTGCCAACTGCCAACTGCCAACTGCCAACTGCCAACTGCCAACTGCCAACTGCCAACTGCCAACTGTTTACTCCTCCAAAACCATATCCTCCAAAGGCAATTCCACAAAAAAGGTAGTCCCTACATCTTTCTCTGTTTCAAAGTATATTCTACCATTAACGGATTCGATAATATTTTTTGAAATAGCTAAACCAAGACCCGTACCAGAATTTTTGGTCGTGAAATTAGGAACAAATACTTTTTCTTTCATTTCATCTGGAATTCCAACCCCATTATCTTTTACTTTAATGACAGCAATATCCTCTTCTTTTGTTAGAGATACATCAATTTGGCCTCGCCTAGAATCAGGAATGGCTTCTATGGCATTTTTAACCATGTTATTTAATACTCGAACTAAATGATTTTTATCGGCAAAAACATAAAATACTTCTTGCGGTAAGCTTAATAATACGTCTGTATTTTCACTTTTTTTGAATAAATCATGAACAGATTCTACTAAATCATTCAATTTGATTTGTTGATTATTGGCTCTAGGCATTTTAGCAAAATTGGAGAATTCATCGGCAATTTGTGCTAAACTATCAATTTGCTCAATTAAGGTATTAGAAACTCTTTTTAAGAGTGGTTCAATATTATCTGGATTTGACTTAAAGGCATGCGTTAGATACTGAATACTCAATTTCATGGGTGTCAGTGGGTTTTTAATCTCATGGGCAACTTGTTTAGCCATTTCTCGCCAAGCCCCCTCTCTTTCCGAACGGGCAAGTAGCTTTGCACTATGTTCTAATTTTACAATCATTCGATTATAATCCGTAACGAGTACCCCAATTTCATCATTAGTCCGCCATTGCAGCGGTTCATTGGATTTTCCTAATTTCAATTCTTTTAGGTTCTCTCCAATTGTGGTGATAGGCCGAGTAATGGTGTTGGCGACCCAGACGGAAATGCCACCTGCTAAAATGAGCATAAATACATAAACATTGACCAAATTTCCCATAAAATTGAGGACGTCATCCTCTAGAGTTCTTTGTTGATTGGCATAAGGCACACCAATATAGGCGACTCTTTTCCCCTTAGAGTCGACAATAGGCTTGAAGGCGGATATAAACTTTTGCTCATCGGTAATAGATTCTTGTTTTTTACTTTGTACTAAGTCTGATTTATCTGTTCGTTTTAATAGCTCAAAGGCATGGGCATTCATTCTTGGAGGTAAGACGCCTCTTTTGAAAATATCCATTTCTGAAGACTGAATTAATTTCCCATTAAGGTCAAATAAATTAAAATCAATCCGTTCTGCTTTTGATAAATCGACTACATAAGCACTTAATAAGGCTAAGGAATCTTTAGCTTGGTGCAAATACTGCTCCGCTGAAGTTTGTACCCCACCAACTTTCCGCTTTAACCGTCCTTTTTCATAACTTTGATAGGAGGTCGTTAATAAATAAACAGAAACGACCCCAATAATTAAAAAAGAGGCGAGGGTTAGTAAGATGGTAGAGAATTGTATCCTGTTTTTTAGAGATGGTTTATTCCAAAATTGAAAACTAAGATTATCTGGTAGAAGGGTAATTTTAGAGTTGATAATGGCAATTACGACTACCATAAGTGCTAGAAAACCAAAAATAAAGGAGAATAGAGAAAAAGGGTAGAATAAATTATTTTTAGGTTTACTAAGTAAGACAAAATCATTTTCTGCGGAACGATACATAAAATAGACCAATTCTTCTTGTATCCGCTTGACATATTGACCAATTTCAGGTTTGTCTGCTATTGTAAAATTAGGTGCATCTGCCTGCAAGCCTTCTTCTATCACTTCTTTTCCGTCTTTTATAATCGCATAATCGTATTTAGCTAAATCGGTCAAACCTTTAAATTCTTGATGCGATAAGATATTTGTATAAACTTTTGACCGTTTTCTCTTGGCTTTCTTGAATTCAAAAATTAATTGAGGCGTATGGCTACCTGTAGCTAGATTAGGTAATTTCTTTAGTAATAGATAGGAATATTTACCTGTTGTATTTTGATGCAAATAGATGTTTGCATGATTTTTTATTGGCGTAGCTTGGGTTAATTTTTTTTGCCAATCGTTGATGCTAATAGAATCGGTATCATTTATTTGATTTTTTCCAAATTCATTGTATTGATAAACTTGATATTCATAATTAGTATAAAGATAATTTTGCTTGAAATTTAAAGTCGCATAAAAAGCATTCGCCTCGGATTCGTCTAGTAAATTTGCTATCGAGCTGCTATTGTTTTGGAAAGAACTATCTAAGGTTATTTTAAAATTAACAATAGCTAACTCTGCTAATGTATCCTTTTCCTCTGCTAATTGTTGAGCAATAAAAATTTCTTTTTTAAGCTCCTTTTCTGTGTTGTAATTATATAATAAACTAGAAGAGAAACCAGCAAAAAGTATTACCCAAAGTGACAACCAAACTAAACCAGGATTTGGAATATCAATAAATAAATCATAAAAAATAACAAAAATAAAACCTAATAAGGCGGTGTAATGTAAAGGGATGGCTAAATCAATAAAAATAATGATTGGTAAAGCTAGGATAATGGCAACGCCCAGTGAAACTAATCGTTTTGATCGCTCTAGATTTAATTTGTGGATAGTAATCATCATTCGATGACTAAATACAAATTGGGTAAATAATAATAAAATAACCCCAAAAACGGCTATAATGCTATAATGGTCAAGACTGAATACATTTTTAAAATCAAAGTCTATTCCTGAATTTAATACCAGACTTTTTAAGACACTAATGAGTAATAAAAGTGCTAAAACTACCGAAAGATAATTCATTGTAGTTAGAAAAAAACGAGTATTAGTAGAAAGGTTTACTGCGAAATCTCTATCTTTTGATTCCCTGTGAATAAAAATTACGACCCAAAGTAATAGTATGATATTTATTAATAAGTCTCCTACAGATACATTTGGGTTGTCGAAAGAACGAGAGAAAACTTGGAACTCTTGAAATTTAGTACTCCAATCGAGACTAAGGTAGCGCAACCCAAAGACAGTGACTAATAAAAAGGAAGGCCCCGCCCAAGGTTGGTTTTTATTGATTACTTTTTTGGCAACCTTATTAATAAGAATTCCCAATAGCAGAAAAGCAATGGTATATAATATTAATAGCCACATTAGTAATCCTTTATCTTTAAATTTATCTATGACCTTTAAATAAAAAAGAGAACTACCCGTTTCTGATAAAATTGGAAAATTTGTTGCTTGTGTACTAACATCAATGGCGTCAGGAATTGTGCGATCTAGACTAGCTTCAAAATGAGGTCGAAGATGTGCTAGACTTTTTGTATATTGCCACTTAATAGGTATTAGTGAGACTGCATATTGATTAGGGCTATTTGAATAGGGAAGCGACCATTTTTGGATAACAAAATAGCCATTGGATAATTTTTTGAAAATAGGCGTTGTACTTTGTGCGATTGTTTTTAGTAGATTTTTATCAGGAAAGGCAATGCTACTATTTGACCAAAAAACTAAGGAATCTGCTTGATATAAGCATATATTAAAATGATTTTCGGCTAATGATTCAATAGCACTAATAGACGTACTATCAACATTTGAAAATAAGCCTGTAACAAAAGCTTCATCTGCTAAGGTTTGACTTATTTTTTGCTCTTTTTGTTGTAGATTATTTGTGATCTGTTGGGCATATTGCTGAACTAATTTATGAGGACTAAAGATAGTTTCTAGGCCTTTTGCCATTAAAAACATGGCGAGTACACCAAAAACAAGATAGTAGAATCGGTTATTGAATTTCATGAAAGTGCCCTTTTTGCAAAGCTAAAGAAATAATTTTTTAAATATGTATTTCCTTGCTAATAAATGAGTTTGGTGTCATTATTGACCGATAGTTGTGTTATACGGATAACTTATTTTAATGGCACAAATATTAAACCAAATATTTCTTAATTTTGCTTTTAAATCAATATTTTAACTAAATGTACTTATATTTTCAGTAGTGTAGTACAAATAAAGCGTAGAATATAAGTACATATACTTCAACTCCTACCCAGTTGAAGTATA
>JBGCFJ010000569.1:0-2505 GCA_045106885.1 Saprospiraceae bacterium | reverse complement strand
GTTGAACATAAATAACTGTATTTCAGCAAAATACACAGTCACAGTAAATTAAATATTAGTCTTGTAAACAACTTGTCCTACCTCTAACTTGCGACTATTATTCACCTAAAAAATAATAGTCATGACACAGAAAGAGCGTTTATTAAAACAATACTCCGATTGGTTGCAAATGCGCAACTATTCTGTTCAAACCTACAAAGCTTACCTTGGAACAATACGTGCCTTTTGGCATTATTGCGAATCGAAAGCAAAAGACGCTACTTTTGAAAAAACGAATGCGGTTCAAAGTTATTTAGCCTATCGCCTGACGGTTCAGAAACGGGATTATTCTACAGTAAATGGAGATTATGCGGCATTAATGTGGTTTTATAAAAATGTACTAAATCGGGAATGGGATTTAAAGAAGTTAAAACGACCGAAGAAAGAAAAACGATTGCCCCGCTACATTACCCCACATCAAGTATCTTCCTTGTTGTCTGCGGTTAGTTGTGAAAAACATCAATTACTGATGCTTTTGTATTATGGAACGGGTATGCGCTTGAGTGAAGCCCGTTTATTATTATGGGAAGATGTAAATTTTGAAGAAGGCATTATCTGGGTTAAAAAAGGGAAAGGGGCAAAGGATAGGTTAGTGATATTAGTAGAGGGTTTATCGGAAAAACTACAAGCATTTCGCAAGCTACAACGTTCGACTCAAAAGTATGTATTTGAAGGAAAAACATTAGGACAAGCCATAGCAGCACGTAGCATACAATGGAGTTTTATTCGAGCTAGACGAAAAGCAGGTTTACCAGAATGGGTTACGGCACATGTTTTGCGACATAGTTTTGCAACTGCTTCGTTGAAAAATGGAGCAGATATATTGACTTTGAAAGAACTACTAGGCCATAAAAAACTGGAGACGACCAGAACTTATCTCCATTTAAATGTAGCTCATTATAAAACCGCCTATAACCCGATAGAAAATCCATGTCTAACTGCACATCTAAAAATACCGAAACATCCAGATACACAATTGGACAAATCGTCCGACAGTTTGGGGTCTCCTTTGTAGCCAAGTACCAACCAGATTATCGAACTAAAACAATATTGGAGCATATCGGGAACTGCAAAACGCCTTGTCTTAGGCGGGCATCAGACGACTTGTACGACCTGTAATAACAGGATTTATTCCTATAATAGTTGTGGGGATAGTAACTGTCCACAATGCCAAAATATCAAAAAGCAGTTATGGATAGATAAGATGAGTCATCATCTGTTGCCTGTTAAGCATTTCCACTTGATTTTTACGCTGCCACACGAATTAAATGACCTTATTTTTTATAATAAAAAACGACTATATGGTTTGTTATTTGAGATAGCTGCCAAAACAGTACAAAAGGTTTTAGGTGGAAAAATAGGGATGGTAGCTACCTTGCATAGTTGGGGGTCAAATTTAGCTTACCATCCACATTTACATGTAATAGTAGCGGCGGGTAGTTGGCAAAATGGCGAATGGAAACCGAGTAATCCCTATAATCCAAGATGTTTTTGCAACGCCAAAGCGTTAAGGACGAGCTTCAAGGAATTGTTTTTAAAAAGATTGTTGCTGATACTAGAAGAGGAGTCTTTACATTGGGGTAAAGGAACGATTCAAAACCCAGACATTTTTCCAAAAATAAAGCAAATTTACCATAATATTCAAAAGAAAAAATGGACGGTACGGATAGAAAATCCAGTATTAGGAGTCGAACAAATCATCGAATATTTAGCCCGATATGTACGCCGTGTAGCTATTACCAATTCCAGAATTGAAGAAGTGACCACCGATAAAGTCATCATTAATTACAAACAATATGCGCTGCAAAAAAAAGGACAACCCGCTCCAATAGGCAAACGAGTATTTGAGGGAGAAAAATTTATCCAGCAGTTTAGTCAGCATTTTATGCCGAGGGGATTTCATAAGGTGCGTTATTACGGTTTTTACGGATTTGGGGCAAAAAAACTAAAGGCAGCAATCCATCAAAAATTAATAGGTCGTCCTCCTACTAACTACAAAAAACCAAGCAAAAAGGAACTTATCAAAAAGATGTTGGGACAGGATTTAGACCTTTGTACCAACTGTGGCATCTATAATAGCTTAGAAACAGCATTAATATTGGCTACACCAAGTCTTATTTACTCCTTAACAAAAACGCAATCCCCTCCTAGTCGAGCTGGTCCTATGCCGAAAGTCTCACTAAAGGCGGTTGTTTTTTGATTATTGTTAAGGCAATAAGCGGCTATTTTATGCCCTAAAGGTAGCATTTTACTAAAAAACAGATTTGATAGTAGAAAAATGCTGTATTTATTTCTAAAATCCTTAGGTCTTTCCGTATTTTGGGGTATCGTTTTACCCAAAATCTAAAGCAGACTGCAAAAAAATCAACATTATAAACTTAGGTATTCTCTTTGTTGTTCTGCTGCATGCCGTTCAACTGGCGTACTTATGCCATCTTTCAGACGGCATAGGTACGCCTGAGTGTT
>JBGCFJ010000568.1:0-5234 GCA_045106885.1 Saprospiraceae bacterium | reverse complement strand
AGTTGGAGTTGGAAGTTTGTTTGTAGGAGAGGCAATCCATTTTAGTGAGGACTGCGACATACTTCCTCTTTTATTTTCTATTTGTAATGAGTGTAGGAGAGGCAATCCATTTTAGTGAGGACTGCGACTTCGATTATTGATGCTGTATTTACTAGGTTTTCTGGTAGGAGAGGCAATCCATTTTAGTGGATAAGCGACCGATCGTTGAAAGCGCTTGCGAATCCATGTTAGTGAGGAAAGGAAAGAATGGTTGATTTTGCAAAATAAAATTCCAGAGAAAACGCACGCTTTTGGGGTCAGTTCTAAATAACTTTGCTCAATAGTGCCAAATCCGCTATCTTTGAAGTTGTGAAGCTACCAATTGGCATACAAACATTTAATTTAGTGAAATTCGAGAGAATGGGTATCAATATATTGATAAAACCAAGCAGATTCATCGGATTTTAAATAGAGGGAAATATTTTTTTCTGTCTAGACCTCGCCGTTTTGGAAAATCGTTACTAATTTCTACGATTAAATCCATCTATGAAGGACAAAAAAAGCTTTTCGATGGTTTGTGGATAATGGACAATTGGGATTGGGGCAAAAAGCATCCAGTCATTCATATTCAATTTTCTAAATCTGACTATCAGGCAAAGGGATTAGCAGGAGCTATTTTAGAAGAACTGGCCTATAATGGACAACAATTAGGCATTGAATTAGTGGCAACAACCATTAAATCAAGGTTTTTAGAATTGATTCATAAAGCTAGCAAAAAGGGAAAGGTTGTCATTTTAGTAGATGAATACGATAAACCAATTATTGATTATTTAGAAGACCTTCCACAAGCCAACGAAAATCGAAATATCCTTAAAAGTTTTTATTCCATCCTCAAAGATTGTGATCCTTTTTTAGCATTTGTTTTTATTACAGGTGTAAGTCGTTTTGCTCGAACCAGTATTTTTTCCGACTTAAATAATCTTCAAAATCTAACTATGGATTTTGAAGCGGTTGATTTATTAGGAATAAAGAGCAGGATATTCCAAAGTGTATCGACATTATCAATACTGTTTTTTCAACAATCCCTGCTAATTTGTGGCAAAAAGAAAACGAAGCTTTCTATCATGCATTAATTCATTTAACCTTTTCCTTAGCTGGTGTATTTGTTCAATCGGAAGTCAATAGTGCAAATGGTCGATTAGATGCACTCATTGAAACAGATACGCATATTTTCATCTTCGAATTCAAACGAGATAAATCTGCGGAAGCAGCCCTTCAACAAATTGAGGATAAACAATATTTCCAGCCTTATCAAAATTACGATAAGCAACGAGTTGGTATAGGGGTCAATTTTTCCAAAGCTAAAAAAGAAATAGCGAATTATAAAATTAAAACATTCTAAAACCCTACCAATAGCTATACAAAGCTGTCGATAAAAAAGCAAGCACATTTTAGTAACGACCAAGCCCAAAGGATGAATGTCCAGGAAACATTAGCTACGCTGAATCGTCAACTTCAAGGGAGAGCACCACAAAATGAGTAAGAAAACAAAAGACCTCCAGTCCTTTTTTTCTACACAAGAAAAATTTGCAACAGTATTCAAAAAATTAAGAAAAAAAAGCATTCACCAAATACTTCACATCTTGATCTATTCGCCTCAGATTCGTTTCTAGTAATTGATTAAACTGCTCCTCCCCTACCCTATTCAAAACAGGAATCGAATACCCCGTCAAATCCCCCTTATCCGCTACCACCCTAGAATAAAATATCTTCTGCTCTGCCTTCTGTTCATAAGTATCCGAAAGCACTCCACAAAACTCCCCCTGCGATAATTGGGCAATCGTCTCAGGCGGTATCAAATAATCCATAGTCGTCGTTTTACCTGTAGTTGTCCCTCTCTTAGAATAAGAAATATTGGCTCTTTGCTGTACCGTTTTGCCTATCATATCTGATAGCTTTTTAGCCGTTTCAGCGACTACCGAACCCGTTATTTTATTACCCACCGTATTAAAAATAGCATTGGCTACTTCTCTACCATAATCTCTTTCTAGCTGTGCTAAATCTTGAAAACTTAGCAGCGTACTAATTTTATTAGACCGAGCGGTGGCAATTAGATTATCTAAGCCATTGATATAAATGGTCGGTAATTCATCAATAATTAAAGATAGTGGCAAACGGTTCTTTTTATTGATAATCCTCGTAATCGTGGAAGCTAATAAACCAAAAATTGCCCCATAGCTTTTTTGAGTCTGCGGATTATTCGCCAGAAATAATAAAGCTGGATGTGCTGGATTATTAATATCTAGCTCTAAATCATTGCCGCTTAGAATCCAGAATAATTCTTTGGTTGCCAATCTAGAAAGCGGAATCCTGGCACTTGCTGTTTGTCCTGATAATTGTTCATAAGCTTTTTTACTCAATGCATCCGCAAAGGGAGAAAGCAATGGTTTAATATCTGCTTGTTTTTCTAGGATAGAGAATAGTACATCATCCGATAAGGAAAGAAGGCTAATCACATGGGGGATGGTACAGAATTTTCCATCTTCAAAAGTTCTTAAAAACCAGATAATAGCGGCTATTAAATTAACGGCAGAGGAGGTAAAAAAATCTTTCTTTTTGATGTACTCTTTATTGATGTTTAGAAAGAGGGCTTCTGAAGTAGCTAAAGCATCCGCTTGGTTTTGTATCAATCTTGGGGCAATAGGATTGACTCGATGGGAATTTCTAGGTTCATCAAAATTGACCATATAGATACTTGGTGGATTGGCATAATTGGAGTGGTATTTTAGAAAATAATTATACGCCACTTTTGATAAATCGGGATATTTAAAATCATACACCAACATGGCAAAACCCTTTTGAATATGCTGTTTGATATATTCTTCTACAATCGTATAGGATTTTCCACTACCAGGTGTTCCTAATACCATCGTTGCTCGGAAAGGATTAACGATGTTTAACCAACCATCCTCCGTTTTAATATTAACTGAATAAGGATTTTCTATCTTCCGTTTCTCCTGCTTGAACAGTTTATTCTTTTTATTAAACTGGTCTTTAAGTAGATTATTGGTAATGATTCTTCGGGTATGTAATAAGCCCGTTAATAGCAAAAGATAACCCACAGATAAAATACCGATGTAAATAAACATCCCCATTTTATCAGGTAGTATTAGGGCAAAGTAAGCCCCAAAATAGAACATCAGTCCAAATAATAAAAGAAAGAAGGTACTCGTAAAAGTGACGCTTTCTGATTTCATACCTTTTGTTCCCAAGGCATAAATCATGGCAAAAGCTAATGCCAATAAATGAGGTTTGTAAAAGAATTCAAAGAGTCCAGTATTAATAACGATTAGCCATAGTTTCATAAATAGTGGATGCTCAAAATCAGCAAATTGATAGACTCCATGTAGCAATAAAATTAGCACACTAAAAAGCAGCGATAGTATTAATGTAGGCTGTTCCATTGTGTCGTTTTCCATAATGTAGTGATTTGTGATTCGTAATTAGTGATTAGTTTAGTTAGTTGATTTGTGTTGACCAATCACAAATCAACCAGTCACCAATCACCGTTTAATTTGTCGTTCATTTTGTTTTTGGCGGTATTTATAACGTTTTTGTAAATACTCATCTAAGTTATCCTCTGCCATACCTTTGATTAGTTTTTGTCCGCCTATACCTGCTTTTTCATATTCCCTTTGATTTCGATTTAACTCGGAATTAAATTGGCGAGTTAAGTCTATCGCTTCCTTTTGAGGCAGTTTCTTTAATTGCTGATTTAATGCTGGATTAGTAGACATAAAGACGACCCTATTGTCTTTAAATTCCATGTCAATCGGCTTACCCGATTTTATGGTATTCATTAGATTTTGCCGCAACTTCAATTGTTCTATATCTGGAAATGCTAGTTGTTCTTTGATCTTATTGAAGGATAAAGAACGGTCTAACGTTGAGCCTTTATAGTGATGGTCTTGGTAAGTATATTTGACGCCAATTACCGCATCTTTGCTAAATCTAAATTCCGTTTCAATGCCCTTTTTTCGGAGTTCTCTAGCAAAAGTGATAGCATTAAGTTTTGGTGATTTAGCCAATACCTTTTCAACACTATCTTTCACATATAAGCGCTCTTTTCGATTTTTAGAAAAGGTGGTTTCCAAGCTTTTTTTATCTAAGCCCACATCTTTAAAGAGCGAAGATTTAACCGATTTGGTGCTGCGTTTTTCGCTACCCTCTTTTACTTTATAATAAACAATTCCTTTGCCTGTACTTCTAACTCTAGTTGGTGAACCCATCTTTGATAGTTCATTATTCAGCATTTTCAAGTGCTCTGGCTTCCCATTTTTCATCGCTTCTTGGAGGTCGCCCACCATTTCTTTCTTGGTTAAAAGCTGTTTATCAGAAATCGTTAAATCATATTTGACCTCTAAATCATCCGTTATTTTCTTGGATTTTCGATGCTCATGACTATGAGGTAACTTCTTTCCAGAACTAATATCTACCCTCGAAGTAAGGATATGAACATGGGGATGCTTGGTATCATCATGCCGATATACTATATAAGGCTGCTTAGCATAACCCATCTTATCTAGGTAATCTTTGGTAATTTCAACCATCTTTTCATTACTTAATTTAGCCTTATCCTTTTCCGAAAAACTTAAAGAAACATGAAAAACGGGCTTAGATACTCTGGAGGTACGAAAACTATCAAAAGCATTTTGCAAAGATTTAGGGGCTGTCTTACCTAATTTTTGTTTGTATAAAATCGCTCCTTGACCCTGCTCTATCTTCTTTTGATTATAGTTAGCGACCCCGTAAAAGTTTTTTCCACTACTAATTTTGGCTATCATTATTCTGGTATTTCTTCTAAAATATCTTTGACACTACCTATTAATTTAATGGCAGATACCATTACTAATAACTCTTCTCGTTTCATTTTACCATCTTTATAGGTATTTAATGCCTTAGCTATTTGATTGACATTATTACCTATTTTACTCAACGCATCTAATAATTCTCCTACTTTAATGACCGCCTCAAATCGCTTTTGTCGATATTCAGAATAGGTTTTATCTAATAATTTATAGCGTAAGAACTCTGATTTATTGCTATAAAAAGACCTACTAAATTCTTCATCAATAGCCAATTTTTCGCTCGGCTTCAATCGAATAATGGGCAGAATAGCGGTTCTTTTTTCTTCTGTTTCCTCCATAATTTAAATGAATTAATGATTTATTTACCGTCTAATTTAGTCATAAGAA
>JBGCFJ010000567.1:0-15675 GCA_045106885.1 Saprospiraceae bacterium | reverse complement strand
TTGTGGCATAATGTTGTCTTTATTTTTACTAATTTTCCCTGTTAGAGTATAATTTCTTTTTTGTATTCTGTAATTATTAATGAAAGTATTCCGCATAATAGTAGACATCCATGCGCTGAAATTGCTACCAGCTTTAAAACTGGATAGGTTCTTATAAGCCTTATAGACGGTTTCTTGCATTAAATCATTGGCGTCTTCTCGATTATTGGTTAGTTTGATGGCAGAGCCCAAAAGTTTCGCTTTGTACTTTGTAAACAATCTAGTAAACTCGTTCTTATTCATATTTTGATACTATTCCCATTTATTCAATTATTGTCCAATTTTGATTGCTTACTTGGTGATTTTTTACCCAACTACACCGCCGATACCCTAGTCTAAATGTAGGTATCAGCATGGTGCGAATAGTCGGATTTCGTTTTTTTTGCTTTCATTTTAAGAAAGCATGTTTAGAAATTTATTAAAATAGGTTATCCTATTGCTAAGTTTTTTTAAAAAGTCTGGAGTCAGTTTTTATTATTTGGTTAGGAATTTTCTTTTTTGATTAAAACCGCTCCAGACAATCAAATACGTATGAATGAAAAACATAGAGTGCTAGGCTTGGGATCTTTTAAAATAGCTAGGAGCTATTTTGATAAGGTCAAGCCTATTTTTATAATTAGGTTAATAAGCTTGATGACACTTTATCCTTTTTCTTAAAAAATAAAAATTCTAAAGTATTTTTTGCGCCTCCATCTAATGTCTTAATATTGGTACTTTGCAATAATTGAGTAGCTAATCTACTCCTACCTCCATATCCAGAATAAGTGATAATGGGCATTTCCCAGCCTTTTACATAAGCTAACAAAACAGATAACTGGTCACAGTCAATATGCCTGGCGTTGGGAAGATGGCATCTGCCAAATTCTTGAATAGTTCTAACATCTAATAAGATTGCTCCTTTATCAAAAAATAACTGGAGTTTATTAAAATAGTTGAATAAGTTCTTGCTATTGGGATTATAAAAGGATTGGTTGGATAAATTTTGGTTTAGCATAATTATTTATAGTTTTTTGCAAGTGACTTTAGTAACTATATGCCAATTATTATTCCTGTTTATTAAAATATTGATTATCAGCAACTTAATAATATTTTAATATGTTTGCTCTTTTATTTACATGATTTTTCTTTTTATAAAAAGAAAAAAGTAAATTGTGTTTTATTTGTTAGAACGTTAAAACATGGAAAAACAATTAGGAAAGGCTTTAGCTAAAGAAAAAATAGCTGTTTGGGAATGGAATTATGAAACGCAAACCATCAACTTTACTATAGGATTTGCAGATATTCTTAGATTTGATGCTACCGTTAATGAGTTATCAGCAACTCGATTGATAGCCCAGCTAAAACGCATTTTATTCGAAGGGCAGTTTTTTACTTTAAATACTTCTATTCGTAGATGTAGGAGAGATAGAGAACCATTTACACTCAGTTTTTTGATTACTTTTAGCACCACCCATAAAAAGTGGATTAAGCTAACTGCTTATCCTCATGCTGTTGATGTAAACCCTATCATTACTGGACTCTTACAGGATATTACGATTACTAAAAAATTACAAGCAGACGATGAATTAAATCGATTTTTGACAGACAATACGCCTAATTTATGTTTTTTAATTGCTAAAGATGGGCAGATTAAATATTCAAATTTACAAGCACAGCAGGCATTGGTTTATACGAAAGAGGGCTTGTTGAAAAGTAATATTATTGCTTTAAATGTTCAATATACTAAAGGGATATGGCAGCAAGTTTGGGAACGTATTCGTACTAGTCCTGCTTACCAAGAAGAAACCATTTTACAACGAAAAGATAAAATGATTTTGCCCGTTCGACTACAGGGCAAATACCTTAATGCTTCTACGGGGGCTTATATCTGTCTATATGCCACCGATATTAGTCAAGCAAAAAAGCAAAAAAAACAGTTAGATAAATTAGCGAATACCTTGAAGGAATATGAGGTGATTGTGCCAAATCGCCCACAAAATCCAGCTAATAAAAAAATTACTAAATTTTTTCCTAAAATCATTACTCAAACGCCTGCCTATTTAAAAATCTTAGAAAATGTTCAAAAAGGAGCAATAACCGATACGACCATGCTTATTTTAGGGGCAACAGGAACTGGAAAAGAACTCATTGCGGATGCCATTCACCGATTGAGTAATCGAAAAACCAATCCTTTAATAAAAGTCAATTGTGCTGCTTTGCCTGATAATTTAATCGAAAGTGAATTGTTTGGCTACGAAAAAGGGGCTTTTACGGGAGCAGAAACTAGAAAAGCAGGACGATTTGAATTGGCGAATGGCGGGACGCTATTCCTCGATGAAATTGGGGAACTCCCCTACTCCGTTCAATCTAAATTGCTGAGAGTTTTAGAAGATGGCACTTTTGAAAGAATTGGAGGGATTCAAACCATCAAAGTTAATGTTCGTATTATTGCTGCTACTAATCAAAATCTATTGACCTTAGTAGAGAGAGGGCAATTCCGTAGAGATTTATACTATCGGCTAAATATTTTCCCGATTTATAACTCTAGCTTAAAAGAGCGCAAAGGAGATATTCCATTATTGGCTCAACACTTTTTAAAAGAGTTTGCCCGAAAGTATCAGAAACCTAAATTACAATTATCCAAAACTCAATTGGCTACTTTAATGCAGCAGCAATACCCTGGAAATATTCGAGAACTCCGAGCGATTATTCAACGGGCAGTTATTCTTTCTACTCCCACTCATTTTTCTTTAGCCGACGCCTTACAGCAATCGTTGACAGACGACCAAAATAATGACGCATTTCTTTCCTTTGCAGACATGCAACGACAATATATCTTGAAGGCTTTGGAACAAACCAATTGGCGCGTGAGTGGTGAACGGGGTGCTGCTAAATTATTGGATTTGAATGCGAATACTTTGGAGACGAAGATGCGGAAGTTGGGGATTCGGCGGCCTCGGTGAATTTATTTTGAGAACTACGATAAGTAACGAGTAAAAAATAACTACCGCATTTAGGAATTTATTCTTTGCTCGTTACTAAATTGAATAAAAGCAATTAGGAAACAATTTTTAGCCCTTAGTTTTCATATTCATAGCTAATAGTCTCATTTTTGGAATTGGAAACATCCACATAAGACCTTCTTGTAACCAAGGCTTTTACTACATCATACGCTTGTACCGCTTTACTACTTGACCCATCCCAGTATTCGACCAGTTCAGGTTCTACTTTGATTAACCTAAGTCGGTCTCCTTCTTTTCCTTCCGGCCACCAAGCTTTCATATAAAATTGCCATTTTTCATCGATGATACTAGGGTCAGTAATGATTTCTGCCGTACCAGTTAAGGATACATATTCATTGACCGTATGATTGGCAAAACTAAAATTAACTTGATTATTACTGATGATGTTGGCAATTTTATTAGAGTTAATATCCGTAAAAAACCATACACTATTTTCGCTATCTACCTCCGCATAAGCAATGGGCCGACTATACAGTTTTCCATCTCCCTGCGTTACAAACATACCCACCATATTTTTATTGATGAGTCTTTTTACTTTTCTTTTCAGGTTCATATTTTCGATTATTTAGTCTTTTTAAAGTCTGTTCATAACAATTGAAGCGTCTAAATGTTTATTTGCTTATAAACCAATCCCTGCATCAATTGCTCACATACATTATCAAACAATAACATGGAATTGAATAAAATAAAAAATATCGCTTTAGAAGTAGGTCAGATTGCATTTGCCATTTTTTTAGCTAGTGTCGGACTAAAAATGTTTTTACTGCCTAACGGTTTTTTAGATGGAGGGGCAACGGGTATAGCTATTTTGCTAAGTGAATTATTTCACTTAGATATTTCAGTTCTCTTACCGATTGTTTCTATACCATTTTTTATTATAGGATACTTTACCATTGACAAAAATATTTTAATCAAATCGTTCCTCGCTATACTTTGCTTATCCCTTGTTATTCATTTTGAAAATTTTGAACCCATTACGAACGATAAACTAATTATTGCTACTTTCGGAGGGTTATTTTTAGGTACAGGCATAGGTATAGCTATCAGAAACGGTGCTGTATTGGATGGTTCAGAAATGCTGGGTATCTATGTCAATAATAAATTTGGTATCTCTATAGGAGCAGTCATTCTGCTATTCAACATTGGTCTTTTTGGAATTACGGCATTGGTATTGACCCCTGAGGTTGCCATGTATTCTATCTTAACCTATATCATTACAGGAAAGGCAGTCGATTTTACCATACAAGGTTTTGAAAATTACGTGGGCTTAATGATTATCTCTAATAAAAGCAAAGCACTTCAAGACGCTTTTCACGAGAAGGTTGGGCATGGTATTACCGTATATCAAGGGGTGAAAGGGTATGGTAAAAGAGGGTTTAATGAAAATAATGAGATTATTCACCTGATAGTCAATAGAATTGATGTTAAAAGACTACATCGTATGATTGACGAAATTGATAAAACTGCTTTTATCATAGAATTTGATGTCAATGATGTTAAAGGCGGAAAAATTAAGCGATATTTAAGTAAGACATAGTAAATGAATCGTGGAAGTAATTGACTGTTACCTATTTAGGCTATTAAAAACTTTGATGAAAACTTATTTGTGCTTGGTTTTTGGCCCAATTGTCAGTCGTTTGCCGCATCCATCCTAACTGTACACGAACCTTATCAAATAATCCATAGCCCAATCCAAGATAAGTACGATTTCGGTCAAACAATTGTACGGAGCGACTTTCACCAATATCTCTTTGACCATTAACAAACAGTTCATTATAAAGTGCAAGGTAAATCGTCTGCTTACCCAATTGCTCTTGATTTAGTGGTACATTCAAAAATAGATTGTACCTATACCGTGTCCGAAAATCTTGCCCCTCTACCCAACGTTGTTCATAACGAAAGCGATGCGTAAAATAAAAACGCTTTCCTACTTTGGTGGGCATTAATAATTCTTGATAAATTCGGCTTTCGCCACTTTTGGATGTACTCTCTCCTGGTCTACCTGAAGTAATATTTCCATATCCTAGGGTGAATTTAAGGTTAGTGTTCTTTGGTACGTAGGTTAGACCAGTACGGAGTAAAATTTGCTCTAAATCACTACCAGCATTCCAAAAACGAAATTGATAATCTCCTTGAATTCCAAACTGACTATCCCCAAAAGTTTCACTAAAAAAATACATATACCATGCACCCAGTTGGTCTTCTTCGACAGACTGTGCCACTATTATAGTGCTACTTAGCAATAAAACTGTTCCAACTAAAAACGATTTTAACATATGCTTTAAACTCTGTGCTTGTTATCAAGCAATTTTGCAATTAATTTAAAGACTTTTTAAGCAAAAGTAAAGGTCATTGACAAACTAGATATACCAACGACCTTCTACTTTATTGTACTCAAAAAATCACACTACATAAACACCACTTTCCCTGTATCCATATCATAAACCGCCCCAACAATCTTGATAGCCCCTTCCTCCTCCATTTCTTTCAAAATCGGGCTGTTCAAACGAATTTGGTCAATCGTATTTTTGACATTACTTTCGCAAGCCATCTGGACAAAAGCTGCATTTTTGGACGTTCTATCTCCACCGTACGTAACGGCCTCAACCGCAGGTCTAATCTTTGCCAACATTGGCGTAATATTCCCTAATTTCACATCATCGACCGCTGCTTTTACTGCACCGCAATGTTCGTGTCCCATTACTAGGATTAATTTAGAACCAGATACTTTACAGGCAAATTCCATACTTCCTAAAATATCTTCATTTACAAAATTACCTGCTACACGAGCCACAAAAATATCGCCTATTCCTCTGTCAAAAACATCTTCTACGGGTACTCGACTATCTACACAGGAGAGTACAATCGCTTTTGGAAATTGAGCATTCGTACTTTCCCGAACCTGTGCGGAATGGTCTCTGGCGGTCAAGTCATTATTTATAAATCGGGTATTTCCCTCTTTGAATGACTGAATGACCATATCTGGCGTAAGCGCATCTTGTTCCGCTTTTGTCAACACTTTTTCTACTAAACTAACGATTTTGGGAGTTTCGTTTGGAAGTACCTCTTTGGCTTTAGTCGTAGGTTCGTTACAAGAAAAAAGTAGCGCAACTAACATAAAAGTCGCAAGCATTTTAATGGTGTTTATCATGTTTTAATTTTTAAAAAATTTTAATTATGAGTTAATAAAAAGGAGCTTTAATTTTCAGAAAAGCCCAATAATTGTACTGTCTCTGAAGGCATAAAAGAAGTAGGAATATAAACCTTAAAACTACTACCCTTATTTGGTTCACTATCTATTTCGATGCGCCCACCCGTTTTGCGTACCAAGTTATCAATGATACTCAAACTTAAACCTAAGCCTTTTTGATTATCCGCAGGGGAGCTAAAAGGTTTGAATAATAAATGACCATCCTTCTTTAAGTCGATACCCCCACCATTGTCTATAACTGTTAAAAAGAAAAAGTCATCTTTTTGTTCAGTTTTTACGCGTATTTCTAATGGCGTCCCTGTTTTACGGTAACTAATGGCATTATCAATCAAGGTGTACAATATTTCGTAGAAGTGCGCTTTGACATAACGTAACGTTCGATTTTTACCAAAACTATAGCGCAACGTTGCATTAGTTGTTTGCAACCTATGCTGCAAAGCAGTCCGAACTTCCATAAAAATAGCTTTTGCATCAATTTCTCGAATGAGCTTGTCTGCATCTTTTTGGTAATCCATTAACTCTTTTGCTCTGCTTAGTAAAGGCGTTATAGTAGTTAATTTTTCGGCTGAACTAATTTGAGGCAATTGTTCGCTAATCTTCGTCAAGATACCTTCCATGAAAGATTCTAAAAAGTCATTTTTAGTAGCTAATAATTGTTTTTCTGAAATGACATTAGCCAATCTATTTTGTACTTCTTGCTCCATTTGTTGCTCCAACTGTTGTAAGTGCAAGGAACTTTTTTTGAAAAAGGTAATGTCTCGCCCAATAAAGATAAAGTTGGGTTCGATGGTGTCGCTATATACTGGAATCACCGAATACTGATACCAACGTTTTTCGCCCGTAATGAGGGTTTCTTCCATTTCATAAGTACCTACAATAATTTCTTTTTTGCGCAATTGCTCAATGATGTTTTGCACTTTGTCTTCTAACTCAGTTGGAACAAAATTAAAGATGCTTTGCCCTAATACTATCTCTTTATTCAAGCTAGGGGTAATGTAATTTATCTCCTTGATATTCAATTTGTTATTTGCAATTGAAATATGGGCAGTCGTATTATTAAATACCGCTTGAAATAAATTACTTCTATACTTCAACTCATTCGTCATCTGATGCAATTGCTCAATATTGATGAACGTCAACACGACCCCATCCACTTTATTATCTTCCGTTCGGTAAGGTAAAATACGCATCAAATGTTGTTCGCCATTTTTACTCGTAATCTCTCGTTCTAAGGTGTTCAACGTTTTCAGCACCTTTGCAATATCTTCAAAGATTTTATTATCATTGAACGTGTGGTTAAAATTGGTAATCGGCCGACCGACATCACTTTCTAATAAATCGAATTGCTCTTTTAGCGTCGGCGTGAAACGGCGAATCCGTAAACCCATATCCAAAAAAACGGTACCAATATCTGTACTTTTCAACAGGTTACTCGTATCCGCATTGACTACTACTAATTCATCAATTTTAGACTGCAATTCGGTGTTGACGGTGTACAGTTCCTCATTAACCGATTGTAGTTCTTCATTGGCACTTTGCAACTCTTCATTGGCTGCCAACAATTCTTCATTACTTGATTGTAACTCCTCGTTAGTGGTCTCTAATTGCTCTACTAGGTTTTGTTTTTCCTGACTAACTTCTGCTAATTCTAATTGTAAAAGGGATAATTGTTCACTAGCAAAATCATCTTGTTTGATGACTGATTTTTTAGACTTTACTTTTTTGACCGATTTTTCTTTGACGAAAAAGGTAATCAAATAGACCGCAGGGTCTTTTGCATTGGGTCGCCACCGCTCAAACTGAATATCAGCCTTGAGTTGTTTGCCCTCTTTGACTAACACAAAATCTTCGTATCGACTGACTTCCTTACTATCCTTGACATTTCTAAGCCCTGTTTTAAAAATAAGTGGGTCATTCTCCCCTACCATGTCTAGCAAGTTCAGCTTACCAAATCCACTTGGTAGATTTAGGATAGCCTCAAAATTGCCGTTGATGTATAGAATATCAAAATTTTCCTCTACGAATAAGGCTAAAGGCGCAAAACGACTAGACAGTAAAGTGGTAAATTTATTCTCGGTTGGTCGATAATTACTCCTAAAAGTATTTTCCGATTCAAACTTTCCTAAATCATATTTAGACCGACTTCTTCGGACACCACCCCTTAAAGACATATTGACTTTTTCTCTAGAAATATTTTGGTAAATATTCCATTTATTATCAATCGCTTTGAACATACCACTTAATTGACCGATAGATTCACTTGGGCCCAATAAAAGGTAGCCTTCATAGTTGAGCGCAAACTGAAAATTCCCCAGCAGGTTTTGCTGAATGTTAGAATTGAGATAAATCAGCATATTCCGACAAGAAACCAAGTTGATATTCATGAAAGGAGGGTCTTTCATCGCATCATGCAAGGCAAAAACAATTTTCTCTCGAACAATTTTTTTAACCCTAAAGATATTTTGTTGATTGACAAAATACTTCCGAATCCTTGTAGGGTCAACGTCCGCCAAAATATTATCGTGATATATACCGGCACCTGCAAAAGCAATAGCCTCTTTGTCAATATCGGTAGCAAATATCTTGAATTGCCGATTCAATTTATGTTGCTCCAAGTATTCTAAAAATAGAATAGCAATAGAATACGCCTCTTCCCCCGTCGAACAACCCGTCACCCAAATTCTAATCGGTTTATGTACCGAAGTATTATTAATAATTTGTGGAATTATCTTGGAGCGCAATAGCTCAAAAGCCTCTGTGTCTCTGAAAAATCGGGTTACGCCGATCAAAAACTCTTTAAAAAGAGTCTGACATTCTTCCTCATTTTCTAAAATGAAATAATAATAATCTTCCAAATTGTGAAAGTTATTAATCATCATCCGTTTTTCAGTACGACGCAATAAAGTGCCTTTTCGGTACTCATTAAAATCCACCCCTGATATCTCTGCTACCTTATTTAAGATACGAGAAAGATGCAGTTGATTTTCCTCAATCGATGGATCAATAATAGTTATATTGCCTTGAAAAGGTAGGCTTGAAATCCGACCTAATTCTCTTGCTAAAGCAAAAGGGGGTAATACACTATCTGCCAAACCTAAGGCAATAGCTGCATCAGGCATACTTCTAAATTGTGCTGATTCAGGATCTTGTGCTAAGACCAATCCACCTTGTTCTTTAATGGTACGGACACCTCTTGACCCGTCCGTTCCCGAACCCGAAAGGATAATACCAATCGCTCTTTCCTTCTGGTCTTTGCCCAGCGATTGAAAGAAAACATCAATTGGTAGATTCAAATAAGGCGTTTGAGTTCGCTTAACTGGTTTGAAAATACCATTTTCTATCACCAGGTTCCTTTTTGCCGAAATCAAATAAATATGATTAGGTTTAGGCGTTATCATATTCTCAATGATTTCTACTGGCATACTGGTGTGCTTGGGCAGTAGTTCGTTCATCAAACTCTTGAAATCAGGAGAAAGATGTTGGATAATCACAAAGGCAAAGCCTGTATCTGTAGAAAGATTTTCAAAAAATTCATAAATAGCCTCCAATCCACCAGCGGAGGCACCGATGCCTACAATTCTGACTTGTTTCTTCATCTTGAAAGGTTTTTAAAGAAATTAAAAAAAGGTAAACTATAATGAATGAATGGCTTACCTTGAATTATTTCATAAAAAAATCAAATTCAATTTAATAGTTGCCATTTCTTTACATCCACCACAGTAAGATTTCCTCCATTCTTTACTATTTTATTGTGATACAATATCATAAACGGTAAATTCTCATATCGAAACCCTCGCTTGCCAATTCGCTTAGCTAATTCAGGGGTATCCGCAAAATACTTTTTAGCCACTTTTTTAAAATTACCAGGAATAATCAATTCTACTTCTTCCGCTGAATTATTTCCGATATAATATTCTTTGATAACTGCCATTTTAATTTCTCGAAAATCATTTTCGTTTATTTCTACGGATTCATACACTTCTTTTACGGTTGAATATAATTGAATAGCACCACCAATTTCTTGCACCATTAAGGTCAATTCCTTATCCTTCTTCTCTTTTTTTAGTACTACTTTAGGGTTGTTGTTTGCAAACACAAATCCAAAAGAAAACAAAAGGACAATACTTAATACTATCTTTTTCATATCAGCTAATTTTTAGGATTTAAAAATGCATTTCTCCTTCTAAATCAGATTTTTCGGCTCGTTTCCTTTTAACAGGAAAAGCTCGTTCAATTAATTTAGGAGAATGAATAGTTTTGTAGAAAGAATCAACATATTCTTTTAATTCTAGCTTAGAAATTTCCTCTAATAATTCAAATTCATCGACTAATTGATAAACCGTTTTTTCTTTGCTTTTAAATAAGTCTATCGTTGCCTCACGAGCTGATTTATTATTAAACTTACCCATAAAAAAGCGTTGTTTGACACTTTGCATTTTTAAATTAGGGTCAGGTTTGGCATAAGCCGTCGAGACAAATCCCGAAGAGTCAAAATCATAAGGAACTGCAATAATTGTTTTGGTATCTTTTAATTGGATGTATTTGATATTTCTATAGTTTAAAATATCCCAATCTTCATTTCCTATCATGTACTGAAAAAGCGCTAAAGTATTCCCATTTTCCTTTTCAAAATCTTTCCATGTTTTGCCGTAACCTTCTATCTCCTTTCCGTTAATACTTTCGGCAAACTCATCTATATCTTCTAACAAAATGGCATATTTTTCTAATTTAGTATCACTCTGAGTATCCTCATAATTTACTTTTAATAATTGTACATCTAGACTATTATCCGTTAATTCATGGTATATTTTATACGCTAAAAACTCTTTTAGTACATTATGGTTCGCCATTAATCCTTCATTACAATGCGTCACCAATTTCAATGATTTATGGTCTTTTCTAATGCCTCGTTCTAGTAGTTGTTCCTTCGAAAATTTGACTCGTAGTGGTGGAAAATCACAATAATTTCTGCGGGATTTACCTCTTGGCGTTAACTCAATGGATTTTTTGAGGATATTCCCTGCTTTATCCGTAAAAATTAAGGTAGCAGGAAAATTATCTATCGTTCGCTTACCTTCCATAATCTGCCCTATATTCGTTTGGATCGTAACTTCTTGTATTTGCTGCGATTTTAATACCTTAAAAATAGTAGTCGTTGTCTCATCCGTTGCCTCCATTACCTTTAAAGAATCTTTACTATTGGCAAGGAGTTTTGTTGAAAAACATGCACTTAAAAAACAACAAATTATTATATATTTTAAACAAGCATTATACATTATTTCGATTTTTAGGAGTGATGTAATACAGCAGGAAAATAAATCAGTAGTTGCATTGCTCAATTTATAAACAAAACAAGGGACTCTTAGGGGTGAGTATTTTGATTGTTCGAATGTGACAACCAAAAATACTCACCCTTAAAATGCTATTTTGTCCTACAATTATTTTTATGGACAAAATAGGAAGCGACGTATTTTCCATTTAAATAAGTCTAGCGATTTACAGGCTAGAATTTAAGTAAGCTACCCAAAGCTTTTGGACGATTTATTTGGGTAGCGGGGGTACTTAAATTAGTAGGTACTACTAACACTTTTTTGGGGCTCTTTTCCACTAATAATAGTGTCGATGTAGTCGTATGTACCAGATCTTCCGTGTGACTAAGCCGTTTTAGGGGGAATAATTCTCCTTTGAATAATGGAAGTGCAATATTTTTTTCTTGGAAACTGACTAAACGATTTGTTCTATTGTTATTAGTATGAGCGGTGATTAGCTGCTTCATGCTTTCCTCGTTTAACTGCGCCATGTCTGCTAAAGTTATTTCTAATGCAATACTTTCGACCAATAAATTAGGATTTCCCACCGCTGAAAATTGGGTAAAGTTAACTTGTTGGTCAATTGTTATTTTGCCAACGTGCTGCCCCAAAAGAGGGAAAGAAAGTAGAGAAAAAATAATTGCAACGAATTTTGATACCTTTTTCATAATTATGGGTGTTTAAAGATGAATAATGAATTAAAGGGCAGCGCTAACTATTAACTAAGGGGATTAACGACTGCCCTTTTTAATTCTAATCCTATGAAACGAGTTTTACTATTTAATTTCTTCTGAAAAGATCAGTTTGTGTAGTTGTACCTTTCACATCTTTACTGGTCGGTACTTCCATTTTCACATCTTCTCCTAACAACATTGGCATATCGCCATCCGAAATAATTATCTTAGCATTAGGAGACTTCGATAGTTCTAAGAATGCCTCAATGGACTTAAATTGTAAGATGTTTCTATCTAGTCCTTCTGCAATAATCTTTTGGGCATCTCTTACACCTGTTGCCTCTATCGTCTTACGGTCTGCCTCTTGTCTAGCCTCTTGTAGCACAAATTCCATTCGCTGTGCTTGCTGCTCTGCCTCTAGTTTTTCTTCAATAGCCATCGCTAGGCTTTGTGGCATTTTAATACTTTTTAGTAAAACTGCCTCGACTTGCATCCCTTTTCCATCAAGTAGGGTCATCATTTGATCACGTATAGCTACTTCAATTTCTGCTCTTTTCCCAGTATGCATATCTTTTGCATAAAAGCGAGAAGAAACATCTGATACTGCAGACCTAAATACAGGAAGAATTACATTTCGCTCAAAGCCTGGTCCAATCTCTCTCAATAATTTAGGCGTTTCGTTTGGAATAACATTATATAAAATAGATACTTCCGACTGAATATTTAATCCTTCTTTGGATGGAATGGCTAACTTCACCTCCATATTATTCGTCTGAGTAGAAACCTTGACTACTCTTGTTGTTAATGGATTAAATACTTTTAATCCTTCGTCATAAGGCTTATCACTATACTTCCCTAATTTTCGCTTAACCCCTACTTCTCCTTCCTTAATCACCGTGCATTGCGTCAAACATCCGATAAGTAAAAATGCGCCGAACAGTTTTATCAATTGGAAATTTTTCATAGCTTATAAATTTTTAGGTTAATAAATGAGTATAATTTTAAAAAATCTTAACTAAAATATTTATTAGTTTTATTATCTAAAATGATAGTAATACTTTTATTTGTTAAACATACAAACGAATGTATTTGTTCAGGAAAAATCAATTTTTTTTAAGAATTTGTTAAAAAAGTTGGAAAAACTAAAAAAGCCACTAATTCATGACAATTTAGTGACTTTTCCAGCGCTGGTAAGTAGAGATTTTATCAACTTGTTATAGGTAATTTTTTTAAAAGGATTGTCTCCTAAAAACGCAAAAGAAGGAATTCAAATTTTTCAATTATTCGAATTGACTGGCACTCCAAATTCTAAGTTATTCTTTACTCATTACTTACCTTTCTTTTGAGGTTACTTTATTTACTGTAATTGCCCAGCACTCCAAATCAGCCCCAACCGATTCTTCTGATACAAGCTCAGTAATTTAACCAATTTCAACTGCGCATCAATCAATTTTTGCTCTCGACTATTCAGCAAAAAAATAGAGCTTTCGCCAAATCGAAATTTCTCATTTTCAGCGGTCAGCAAATCTTGATAATTTTTGACCGCAGAGCGATTGATACCGACCTGCTGACGGGAATTATCTAATTGTTCTTGATAATTAAGGACTTTGTTTTTGACTTCTTGTGTCTTTTGACGCAATTTATAATTGGTATCGAGCAGTTTTATATCCATCAATTCCACATCTGCCCGAGCCTTCCGTCTAAATAGCGGCATGCCTACTTTAATCCCTGCTTTATAGTTTTCCGTGAATAAAGAGTTGAGGCCTCCTAGTTCTCCTGCATCTTTGGGGCGATTGACAAAATCTACGCCGTCGGCTAGGAAATTAAATTCCACGTCTACTTGTGGCTTCATCTCTTCTTTTTTCAATCTTCTGTCTATTTCTAGATCTTGTAATTTGAAGCGATATTGCCGCAAAGTGGGGTGTAATTCATTGAGATTACCCAAGATTGTAGCAAGGTCTATATTACTTTCTGGCAAAGTCACTTCTTTATAAAATGGCGGTCTTAATAAATCGCTTACTTCTACAGGTAATTCATTTTGATACCATAAAAAATTAGATAAGACTCGGCTACTATTTTCATAAACTACACTAGCATCATTCACAGCTATTTGCCGATTTTGCACTTGAATCATACTTTCTAAAGTGTCAATCGCAGGTTTATCTCCTTGCAGAAAACTACTTTTGATTCCAACAAATCTAACTTCGGCTAATTCAAACGCAGACTCATAAATATTTAAGTTGTTATAGGCATTGACCCATTCCCAATAAGCTTTACCTGCGTCTAATAGCAAATCATTGACGATTTCTTGTTGTTCTGCCTCATTTGCTTGAACTAGGATGTTGGCTTGCTGGAGTGCCGCACGTCGTTCATCAATCATCAATCCTCGACCTAATGACCACTTGACACCCGCATAAGCTTGTCCTGCTGCTGGTAAATTATTTTCAGGATTGAGAAATACCCCATTGGTCCAATTATAGCCCGCTTTGAATTCTGCGCCCATCCAACTAGGGATTTTTAAGCCTGTTTCGCCAACCGTGAAATAGGTTTTCCCGTCGAAGGACTTACGCTGAATATCGCCCGCAATTTTAGGGTCAAATCCGCCTCTAGCTTTTAGTTGATAGGCATCCCCTACTCTATTCAGCAAATTGGCTTGTTGGATGATAGGATGATATTGTTTAACCCAATCTAAATAATCCGTTTCGGTAAATACCTTAGTGCCTACTACTTCTTGTGAAAAAACAGATGTTACGAATAAAAGTAAACAGCCGAGGCTATATATTTTTTTAAAAAAATGATTCATTTTTCTTTTTTGTAAAAGGATAATAAGTCTAAGTCGAGCGATAAAATCAAAATGACGCTCTTTATTTTCGCCCAATTGCTAATTACTTTATTTTAAAGACTTTACGGGAGCTTTCAATTTCACTTCTTCGGCTTTACCTTCTTCCTCATCATAAAAATCAGGAGGGAAGCCGTTCAACTGTCTCCACAGTTCATACCAAATGGGTACATTATTTAATAAAGCAATACCTTGTGCTCCAGAACCCACTCGTAGAGCATCGGGCCAAGGTTTATCGTCATCCGAATTTACCAAGACTCGATATTTTCCATTTTTACTAATGTTGTTCTCAATCGCCGTTACCTGTCCATGATAGGTACCAAAGGACAAACCAGGCCAACCACTAAAAATAAAAGCAGGCCAACCATCAAAGATGAACCGAACGTCTTCTCCTAGTTCAATTAACGGTAAATCCATTGGCGAAACAAATAATTCTACTGCTAAATCAAAATCAGCAGGCATAATGGGGTTGTTTGCACATAGCGTAAAAAAGGTCAAGTTCATAAACATTATATTTACAAACCTGACCTTTAATCAATCATTCTACAATTTCACATCTTTCAGTAAATCCGCAGGGTCTATCGGATTAGGCGGCACAATA
>JBGCFJ010000566.1:0-3947 GCA_045106885.1 Saprospiraceae bacterium | reverse complement strand
GCTAACATTTCTTCAAAATCGCTAATATAATCGGCTAAATCTTCTAAGGCAACCGCCGTATCTTCTATGCAAGTAGTCGCTTTTTTATCTCCTGGAATATTGGACAAAAGCCCTAAACCTGCACTTCGTAACGTCCACACTTTTTTCGTATTAGGTGGATAGACTTTAGGAAAGGCAAACCCCAAACCCTTTTCTTTTAAATCCGCAATTAAAGCATCTGCTTTAGCCTCCGCTTCTACCGCATCTTGACCTCTAAACTCTATCATCAAAACGCCTTCGGGGTCACCTTCAATAAAAAAACGATTTTTGCTTTGTTCAATATTATCCTTCGTACAATCCAGAATGATTTTGTCCATCAATTCGCAAGCACTTGGGGAGTGTTTCATCGCAAATTGAGTCGCTTTCATACTATCGTTAATCGACTCAAAATGCGCAGCTACAACAATGTCATAAGGGGCAGGCAATCGGTCAACATGGATTTTTATTTCGGTCGTAAAAGCCAATGTTCCCTCTGAACCGCAGAGTAATTTACAAAAATTGAAGTTGGAAACCTTGGGGGTTTCTAAAACCTCCGAGGTCTGAAAGGGCTTCGTCATTAATAAATAATCAACCGCATAACCTGTATTTCGTCTGTGAATAGAAGCTTTTGGAAAATTGGTCGTAATATTTTCTTGAATTTGTTGCTGACTTAATTCGTCATAAACATGCTGATATATTTTTCCTTCTAGATTATTTTGTTCCTTTTTTTGTTCAAATGTAGCGACATCTATTTCCTTAAAAATAGCTTCCGAACCATCACTTAAAATAGTTTTCAATTCCAAAACATGTTCTCTAGTAGTGCCATAAACAATAGAAGTAGTACCACTAGAATTGTTCCCAACCATGCCACCAATCATGGCTCGATTAGCCGTGGAGGTAATGGGGCTAAAAAAGTAACCATGTGGTTTTAAAAAATGATTTAATTGGTCTCGGACTACGCCTGGTTGTACTCGTACCCAACCTTCTTCTTGGTTAAATTCAATAATTTCAGTAAAATACTTGGAAACATCTACGACGATACCGTCCCCTACGCATTGACCTGCTAAAGAAGTCCCTGCTGTTCTCGGAATAATCGAGGTATTGTGTTTGCGAGCAAAAGCAATGAGCGCTTTAATATCTGCTTCTGTTTTGGGCAAAGCAACGGCTAAAGGCATTTCTTGATAAGCAGAGGCGTCGGTTGCATATAGCGTTCGCATGAGGCTATCGAAATGTAGTTCGCCCGTTAATTGCTTAGCTAATGCGGAAAGTTCTTTATGTAAAGGGGAATTGTTTTTCAAACTTAAATTATTAATAATGAACAAGTTGGATAGCTATAGAATATCAGCTAAAAAATTGATATTAAAAAATTACTTAATATTTTATTTAGCTCGTTACATCCGTTGCTTTACATCCGTTGCCAACTGTATATATTAAATGGCAACGGATTTAGGGCAGCGGATAATTATCAGTTTATTAGCTGATTATCTATAAAAATGTAAATTCTCAATCGGTAGCACAGGATTTATCCTGTCCTGTTTCCAAGTCTTTAGGCTTGGCGGCCAAATAGAGTGAAAAAAGCCTAAAGGCTTTTAAACGGGACAGACTGAAGTCTGTGCTACCAGTTGACGATTGAGAACTTACTAAAAAATGATATTAAAACAACCTTTAAACTCACACTTATCTCGCTAAATCCGTTGCCTTCCTTCATCTGTTGGTCTATTTCCTAAGAACGAAGGCAACGGATGATTAACTTGTCCGCATGAATTAATTTTAGGATTATCGCTATGTCTTTTCGAGGCAGAAAATATTTCAAAAATTTAATCAATCAATGCTGCTAATTCACCTTTAATCACTTTCCAAGCTTCAGCATAAGGCGAAACCATATCAAAATGTCCGCCTCCTGCGATGGTCAAAACTTTCACATCAACTCCTTTTGCCTTAGCTTTTTTAGCAAAAATTTCACTTTGACTAATAGGTACAATATTATCTTTATCGCCATGTACCAATCGAATAGGAATATTGGTTGGTAATAGATTAATAGGACTGCCTTTATAATACCGAGAATCCATTGCTTCCGATGTCCCCCCCATTAATTTTACAACAGCGGTACTACAATCATTACCAATCTTATCATAGGCCACTAAATCAGTAATCCCTGCTAAAGCTATTGCGCCTTTGATGGGTAAGGGATTTGAATTATGTAAGCGACTATTTTTAGCTAAATTTTGCTGAGTAGCCAACCATAATGCCAAATGTCCACCAGCAGAATGCCCCATAACCACCACATTTTCTAAATCTAATGGATAAATATCTGCCAAAGTACGAGCAAAATCAACACTTGCTTGAACATCTTTAAAAGTATTGGGATAGCCACCACCTTCGTCCCCAACTCGTCTATATTCTGGTGTCCAAACGGCATAGCCTTCTTTTACTAAGTCCGCACAAACTGCCGAAACGTGGTCTAAATTATAGTCCGATAACCAGCAACCACCATGAATAAAAATGACTAAAGGAAAAGTATCTTTAGTACTTAACGGTGTTCGCAATTCCCCAATTTGTAATTCTTCCTCACCATAAGGCACTAAGTAATCAAAATCTACTTTTTCTAAACTACTAATTTCACTCCAAGGGACATTATGTGTACTATAATTTACCACTGTTGAAGGGGTTGCAACGGTCGCTTTAGGGGTTGCTGCTGTCGTTTTTTTGATTTCTTTTTGGTTAGAATTACAAGCCGTAACTAGCCCGATTATTGCTAATAAAAAAGTATATTTTATACAAGACATTGATTTTATTTAGGTCATAATAGTACTTTTGTCAGTAGCTATTATAAATTTTAGTGACTTAATGGGCAGTAAATTCGTTTATAATAAACAAACCTACCAATTTTGATAGGGATAAAATTAAGTTCTGTTTCATAAACTTTGCTCTATTATGCGGGTTTTCTTTTTATTTCAACTTTAATATTCAAAATACTATGTTAATACAACGATTTCGAGGAAAAATACATCAAGTTAAGGTTACAGAGGCGCAATTGAATTATGTGGGAAGTATTACTATTGATGAAAACTTAATGGATGCTGCTGGATTTTATGAAGGCGAGCGAGTTCAAATTGTCAATAATAATAATGGCGAACGCTTTGAGACTTATACCATCATCGGAGAAAGAGGTTCTGGTATTATTTGTTTGAATGGAGCGGCTGCAAGGAAAGCAGAAGTTGGGGATGTTTTGATTATTATTGCTTATGGCTGGATGACGCCAGAAGAAGCGGCTGAGGTAAAACCTAAAATTGTTTTTCCTGATGCGAATAATCAAGTGCCTAAAAAGAAGAAGAAGAAAAAGAAGAAGAAATGATTGCTTGATGGTTACTACTTATTATTTAGAACTAAATTAAAGCCAAAATCGTTTAGTAATGGCTCAATGGTATAAGAATACAAAATCAAACAATTTCGAGTCAATCAATTTTTATATCAATTTATCGGTACGGTTTGTAACTGGACCGATAAATTGACACATTCAGATGCTGATTGACAGATTGATACATAAAATAATAACCTACCCTTGATTTTCTTCCGTTCTGCTATCCTTCAATTCTTACATTTAAGAACCTTTGTCTATCAAAGAACACCTAGTTTTAGAGGCGAAAAGGCAGTTAAAATGCGCTACTAAAACCGTGCGGGAAATTGCCTTTAAATTAGCCTTTAAAGCCCCTGCTTATTTTTCTCGTTTGTTTTCTAAAAACGCAAGTCTTTCCCCTACACAATATCGGCAATTAGAGTTGGTATGACCAGCCCCTTTACGGGCAGGGGTGATTGGTTCTAAAAAATGGAGACTGCTGGTGAGGACATTTTGTCCGCAACCTCTATACTGCTCGCCTCTGGCGAGCGTTTTAGGTACTAATACTCGCCAGAGGCGAGCTAATATAGGT
>JBGCFJ010000565.1:0-6648 GCA_045106885.1 Saprospiraceae bacterium | reverse complement strand
ATTGGTTTTGGTACAAGATGGGCAGGTGGTTGTACTTCTGGTCATGCCATCAGCGGATTATCAAATCTTCAACTTCCTTCTTTGGTAGCAGTTATTGGCTTTTTCATAGGTGGATTATTAATGACTCATATTTTGTTACCTGTGATTCTTTCACTCTAAAAAAAATTAAAAATGCGATTACTTAGATTTTTAATAGTTGGTATTCTATTTGGCATAGTAATGACTAAATCAGAGGCAGTTTCTTGGTTTAGAATTCAAGAGATGTTTCGCTTTCAGAGTTTTCACATGTATGGTATCATCGGTGTGGCTGTAGTAACTGGTGCGATAATGCATCAATTAATCAAAAGAGGGAAAATGAAGAATTTAAGTGGCGATGCTATTCAGTTTGCTGATAAACCCAATACTTATGCAGCAAGTATTTTTGGAGGTACCTTTTTTGGATTGGGATGGGCAATGACTGGTGCTTGTCCTGGACCTCTTTACACTTTATTAGGACACGGCTATCCAGCCATTCTTGTAGTTATAGTAAGTGCTTTATTCGGAACATTCATGTATGGTTTACTACGGAGTAAATTACCTCATTAATAAAATTAATCACCTTCAAAATTAAATTTCATGACTAAATTTTTTACCACTTTATTTTTTCTGGGCATAGGACTTACCTTAAGTGCCCAAGTATTTTTAAATGTAGATGTCCATCAAGCAGACTCTATTATCAAAGCCAATGAAGACAATCCAATTTTCACCCTATTGGATGTACGAACGCAAGGCGAATATGACGGAGAGCATTTGGCAAATGCCTACATGAGAGATTTTTATGCGGATGATTTCCGAGAACAATTAGATGCCTTAAGTAAAGATAGAGTTTATCTAATTTACTGCCGCTCAGGGAATCGAAGTGGACAAGCCTTTAACATAATGAAGGAGTTAGAGTTTACAGAAGTCTATAATATGCTGGGTGGGATTACTTCTTGGAAGAATGCCGATTATCCTGTAACGACAGACTTACCTGCTGAACAAGATTTGACCACCGATATTCATGATTTAAATATTCAATCACTTAGTCTTTCTCCAAATCCTGTTTCTGATAATTTGGTTTTAGATAATCTTCAAGGGGCGGGCGCTATCAAAATATATACTGCTATGGGGCAATTAGTAAGTGATGGGCAACTATCTGATAATGTTTTATCTGTTACGCATTTGCCAAAAGGAGCTTATTTGTTACAGTTTATTCCTGAGGATGAGAATAGTGTTTTTATTGGGCGGTTTCTGAAATTATAGAATATATAACGGTAGTTATTTATTTTACCCAGACTTAGATTAAGTAAAAAGAAAAATAAATCTGAGTAAAAATATTTTTATAAGAAAAGTCTTACAAATTCTGTAAGACTTTTCTTATTTAGGCTATATCATTATTTCCCTTTGTTCAAAGCGTTATTACTCGTTACAACATTCAGACCAGTCTTGTTTTCAAATCTTTTTCTAGATTCTCCAGCAATATTTCCTGCTTGCATAGCTACTTGTTCGTTAGCGGAATATCCCAAAGCATTTTGTTTTTCAGATATTTCTTTAGCTGTAACTTCTGCTAAAATGATATAAATAAGTTCAAGTGTACTCATGTTATCTCGAATATTATGCTTTCTAGCTAATCCTTTTATTTGTTTATGTTCTGCAACCGTTAAATCAAATGTACCTTTTGAAATAATATTTGTTAAAAAAGCATACTCTTTACTAGAAGTAACCCCTGCCTCCTGCCATCTTTGAGTCAAACTATTTCGCACATTCATACTTCTAATTCTGGCATCAATCCAATCATCATCCATGCCATTATCTCGGTAATGGTCATATACTTTAGCTATCAGTAATTCAGGATTTTCTGTTTCTTGGATATTTTGTTCTCCTGCACTAGCTAACCATTGTTTAAATGGTTCTGCATTTGGTGAAGGTATTGATTGTATAAGTCTCAAAACACCTTCCCTGTCCAAACAATCCGTTGACCTCATTTTACCATCTGATGCCTCTAATTTGAACTGGTGACAATCTGTTACCAGTTGAGAACCTTCCTTCTTTAATCTACTTTTTAGCGTTTTCCAATAAGACCTCGCATCAGAAGAATTTGATAATGCTGCTACAATATCTATAACTGAATACCAAGTGTAATTTCCATCTTCGATAGTTCGAATATCGAAATTGTCAAAATTTAAAACTTCCATGCTTGAATTAATTTAAGTGTGGTTAATAAGGTTATCAATGAAGTACTCAAAATTAATGGCTACTCCCCTACCCTATTGGTTTTCTCGAACGTACTATTTCCGTTTTCCGTTTTTAAATAACTGCTGAAATTCTGTTGCTGTAATATCTTTGGATAACATACGGTTATCCCATTTAGTTGGTGTTTTCTCTTGCAATTGTTTCTTACGATTTTGAATGCGCTCCATAATGCCAGCAAAATGGTCTCCTTGTTCAAACACTTTCATTTTCAAAAACCAGACTACTAAAGTACCAGCTTTTGCACCTTCTGCCTCTTGATTCGTTTTCCTTTCAAAGATTTGAACAACTTCATCAAAATACCAATCCTCAAAACATATAAATTCAGACCCTTTAACTTTACTAATCATTTCCAAAGCCACTCCATCCGTAATACCATAAGCCACCAATTTATCAAAGGCTAGTGTTTGGGAATAACTTAAGTCTTTTAGTTTCAAGCCATCAAATAAACCTTTCTGCTTTACTTTCTTTGCCCGTGGACTTTTATCCCAGAACTCAAACATTATAGCTGCTACACTCCTACCCTTCTTTAGTGGTTTATAAGTTATTTCAATACTGGTATGCTCATTAATTTCTTTAATGATAACCTCCAACACCTTTTTTCGGAGATTTCTATAATCATCATACTTACCTTCCACTCCTAGCAAACCTTTAAAATCTTCCAAATCATATCGAAGTGTTGAACGATTTTGATATTTCCCCATTCTATCTCGATGTGCTCTGAATACCTGAAACATCCTAATTGAAAAAGTAGATTTCAACGGAATCACTTCCAAGAAATTAATAGCAACGTATTCTCTTAGGTTTAATAAAAATGGTTGGAGAGATTGGGAAAACAAAAATTGGATGGCAGCATTGCCTGATTCATCCTTCATTGGCATGATGTGCTGAAACCAGTTGATATAACCAGATAACATCCGACCATTAATCTCTACTTCAGTTGGTAAGTAAATTCCCTTCCTAACTAAACGGTCTCGAAGTAGTTCTAGCTCTTCGTACAGACCACCCCATTTTTTGGCGTCGCCTTTTAGTACTTGTTCTAGTTCCCTAACACTTACCGTTTGCTCTATCAAATTCTTTTGACGAACAGGGTCTATCTTGGAAACCAAAAAAAGAATAACTTTGGATTCCCTAGCACTTAATTGGTATCGAGCATTATAAACAAACTGGTTGTCAATCCTCGCTACATGCGTAGTTGCAGAAGTCATAATTCTAGAAAGTTGTGTAGTAAAATGATATTTGAACTAATCAAATCTCATAGTAGTTTGTAAAGTTAATGTGAAATTAATACATAAAGAGTACTAATTCCAAAAAAAAAGTACTCATTTATTTATATCGTTCCCTGTTTAGGTACTCATTTAAATAGAGAAGTATTAAAAAGAGAGTGATAGAATACCCTGTTTAGGTACTCATGTCCCTGTTTGGGTACTCATATATCCCTAGATAGGTACTCATATACATTAATACACACCCCGTTTAAGTACTCATATAGATATAAATCCACCCTGTTTAGGTACTCATATATACCTCCCTGTATAAGTACTCATTAAACACATAACTAATTGATTATCAAATCAATAAAATTAATTAATTACTCTTCTTTTAGTTACACACAAAGTAAAGACTAAAGAAAAAGACTATAAAAAGTCTTTAAAGAAGGTTATTTTTAATTATTTTTTTAAGAAAAAACGCTTGTATCATTCACTTCTAATTCTGAGTCTCCACTCTATCCTTTATTATTTCTGATAAAGAATCTTAAATCAACAATTTTAGAAGAATAGTTAGAATTGTATTTTACTCTTTTTGTAAATTTTTCGTTAGGTATTTTAAAAAGAGCTTTGTATTTACAGTACATCATGCTTTTGAATATACATTGTATATCTATTGTGTGGCTATAAGGTATCTATTGTAATGAAAAATCTGAATACTATTAATTCCTAAGCCCAAAAATCTCTTTTTTAAAAGGCTTTATTCGGTAATTCGTCAGAAATGTCGAAGAGTGCGAATCATTCTATTTAGAAGTAATTGCGAATCATTTTTAATAGAATTTAAACTTGTACATCTTTTGTATTAATAATGTATATCCGTTGCGTATACAATGAATATACATTACTAATGTTTGAAATTTTCAATTAAATGGTGATAGTTAGTTTCTCCCCTACTCTATACGATTAGTTGCCAGACCTTATATATAGGCGTAGCTTACAAGCTAGAACTTTTATTAGTTGAAAAATGATTCTGAAATTTAATTTTTTTGAATATTAAATAATTTCGGCATAAAAACATGTTGGTATACAATAGATATCTTTTGAATATACAACAGTTATACAGTAGATTGTGACTACAAGAATTTTTTTTATTCCAAAAGAGATTTAATGGTAATCTACTAGGGTTAAAGGAGTCACTCTAATTTTTAATTAATTTTAGAATTAATATTAGTTACAAGAAAAATGCACCAACTTTTCTTGTTATGAATAAATACTTTTGGAATGAATAGTATTGTTACTTTTCTCCATAAGGATTACTTGTATTAAACTAGGGGTAGGTTGTAGTAATCAACCAATTGGTATGCAATAGATACCTTACGGATATACAAAAGATATACGACTTGTGAGCCTAAATAATTATTCATTAATTTTTCACTTCTATATAGTATGGTCGATTATTCTAAACAAATAAATCGAAAGCTTAAGCATTTGGATGATTTAAGGAGGCTATTAATCACATAAGGATAATTAAGCTTGTCCAAATTGTTCCAACAGTAGGAAAAGCGTTGAACTAAAATCAATAGTAAGGCTTTCATCTTCAGTATTGATAAATGACTACGGAATTAGATAATTTATTAAATTGATATACAATAGATACTTTATGGATATACAAAAGATATACAGTCTGAATTTGTCATTTCGGTGACCTACAAGCTTGTAGGAGGGTATCAAGAGATTGGATATTGAATTCACTTCTGATTTTTTACTGCTTTAGTTGGAATAGAGTTCAATAACTTGAACTTGATTTTTAAGATTAATCCTCCTGTCAATCTATTAGTCATTTCTACAAAACATTGACTTTACTAGTGTTTTGGAAAAATAGTTTAGAAATAACACTTTTGGATTTTTTGTGGAAGTGACTCAATATATTATAATTGATATACAGCAGATATACAATGAATACACAAAAGGCATACAGATGGTATATTCGGGTATTGAAGGAGTGAAGTTTTATTTCTGTATAGTGAGGTCAAGTGCTCGAAACAAATTGAAAACTTTAAGCAGTTGGGGTAATTTAAGAAAGGTTGCTAGTTACTAAAGGATAGTAAGCTTGACCAAATTACCACTATAATAGGAAAAAACTTTGAACTAAAACAAAAGGAAAAATCTCCATCTGCGATATTATTAAATAACCAAAGCGTTAGATAATTTATTTAATTGATATGCAGTAGATATTATACGGATATACAAAAGATATACAACTAGAATTTATCATTTTGGAGTAAACCTAAGCTAGTTGGGTAAATCAAGAGATTCGATTCTGAATTTACTTCTAATTCTGTAATACTCTAGCTAAGATAGATATCAATAATTTGATTTGATTTTTAAGATTACTCTTAGTTCTTTTGTCAGCCTGTCATTTATTCTACAAAAACATCAACTTTACCGAATATTTTGAAAAATAGTTTTGCTATAGCATCTTTTGATTCTCTGTAAAAGAGAGCCAATATCCTATGATTGATACACAACGGATATTCTATAGATATACAAAAGATATACAATAGACATTTAAAGCATTGAAAAAAGGAATAACTGCCTAAATTTTCTGACTCTGTTGATATTAAATCTATGTATATTTTTGGTAGATTTCCCTGAGGGGTTCAAATATTATGGGAAAGCTATTTTAACTGCTTTCTAAGCGATGATTTTATTATCTACCTATCTGTGGAGGTAAAATAGGATAAGATTGAATACAGCCTGTAAAAAACGCTTGTATCGGAAAATTCAACAAATATTTTAGACGTAAAATGATAATCAACTAATTTGATTTTATTAAAAATCAACAAGTTCTATGTTTTTACATAAAAATAATTTCAAGGATTTTGTATCTAAAAATCTAGTACAAATGATTTAAAATAAAAAAATGATATACGGTAGATATTTTACAGATATACAAAAGATATACAAATGGCAATATTGATAAAATTTTGCCTCATTTCTTAAATGTCCAGCATCAGTACAATTTATCAAATCTCTCAAATACATTCCGTGAATTCCAATGAAAAAAGGAAAAGCTATTTAAAGAGTTCTAAGCGACGATTTCTTTTTTCTTCTATCGCTGTGGGTAAAATTAAAGACAAGTCAAAATAAGCAATTAGAATAGCTTATTCAC
>JBGCFJ010000564.1:0-7042 GCA_045106885.1 Saprospiraceae bacterium | reverse complement strand
GTTTACTAATTATCTAGCTACTAATCTTGCTGTAGAAGAAAAGAAAAATGTTGAACTATGGATAATGGCCTATGAAAGATTAAATAATGAGGATGATGAAGGAAGCCAAGATTATACTTTACACAATCAAATTTTAATCTCAAATTTTACTATTCCAATTATTTTAGTAAATGATGCAGGAATAATTGAAAATACTAGAAATCATCCAGAAGTAGAAGACGAAAATGGGTTAATAATAGAAGAAAAACTTAAAACGCTTATTCCTGAAATGGAATCCTTAAAAAATGAGGGTAGAGAATTCAAATTAGAGACAGAACATTTTATACAATATGTTTATTACGGACAATCAAAAAATCTTACTTTACTCCAATACTTCCCCTTTGTTCAATTTCTCTTAATTGCAGGTTTCATAGCCTTCGGCTATTTCAGTTTCAGTTCCTCCCGTCGAGCCGAACAAAACCAAGTATGGGTAGGGATGGCAAAAGAAACTGCTCACCAATTAGGTACTCCTATTTCTGCTATTATGGGCTGGATTGACCATTTAAAAGACATGTATGGGAGTGATGAATACATGCAGGATGTAGTGACGGAATTACAAAAAGATACAGGTAGATTGGAATTGATAGCGGACCGTTTTTCTAAAATTGGGTCAGAGCCTAAAATGGAACCCATCAATATTTACGATGAATTAGAAAGTATGCGCGCTTATATGCAAAGACGTGCAGCTCGTAGAATAGAATTTGATTTTCCTGACCCCTCTACCGAAGCGAAAATGGTGGATATCAATCCACCACTATTCAATTGGGTTTTAGAAAATTTACTCCGAAACGCTTTAGATGCTATGGACGGGAAGGGAAAAATTAGTGCAAAAGTGTATGAAGAAAAAAACTATGTTTGTATTGATGTAAGTGATACGGGTAAAGGAATCCCTGCTTCAAAATTCAAGACCGTTTTCAAACCAGGCTACTCCACCAAGAAAAGAGGCTGGGGCTTAGGTCTTTCCCTTGCTAAAAGAATAATTGAGACTTACCACTCTGGCAGGATTTTTGTGAGTAAATCTATAGTTAATGAACAAACTACTTTTACTATAAAACTCCCTGTAAACCATCATGTTAGAGGAGCAATCGAGAATTAATCACCTTTTTATGCACAGTGCGCACCGAATAAATGCCTTGGTGCTATTGCTACTTTGTGCTTTCCTTTCACTTCCTTTAGGCAGTAAGGCCAATTCCTTATTTCAAGATATACCTGTTGAAATTATAGATGCCAAGACTGGTGAACCATTAATTGGCGTGCATGTCTATTCAGTAGGTTCTAGCTTTCAGGCTATTACGGATATTGATGGAAAGGTAATTATTGCCGATTTAGGCTATAGAGATATTGTTACCTTTAGTTATACTGGTTTCAAAACCTTGGAATTACCTGTTTATGAGATTAGGAATAAAAAAGGTCGAATCTCAATGGAAGAAGACATTAACATATTAAATGAAGTAGTCGTCATAGGAAGAAGAGATGACGCTATCGAAGAAATTCCCTATCAAATAGAAAGAATAACCAATAAAGAAATTCAATTTAGTAGCGCCCAAACCTCTGCCGATTTATTAGAGAAAAACGGAGGTTTATTTGTCCAAAAAAGTCAAATGGGAGGAGGTAGCCCAATCATTCGAGGTTTCGAGGCGAACCGAGTTTTATTAGTCGTAGATGGCGTCAGAATGAATAATGCTATTTATCGAAATGGGCATTTACAAAATGCGATAACTATTGACCCTGCTATTTTACAACAAGCAGAAGTTATTTTTGGTCCTGGCTCCTTAACCTATGGGAGTGATGCTTTGGGCGGAGTCGTACACTATAGAACAAAAGACCCAGAATTAGCGTATGGACCGAATGAGGATTTGGTCTTAAAAACGAATGCCTCTGTTCGTTATGCTTACGCTAATTTTGAAAGAGCTTTTCATGTAGATTTCAATCAAGGTCAGAAGAAATGGGGGTCTTTGACTAGTTTTTCTATGGTAGATTATGGCAATTTAATTGCAGGAAGTGTGCGACCAGCTGCCTATCCCGAATTTGGGAAAAAGTATGTAGTTCCCGCAGATGACCTCACTTCTAGAGATAAAATTGCCAATCCTAATGTTAACCAGCAATGGGGAACAGAATATGGGCAAATAGATTTTTTGCAAAAAATAAAATTCCAAGCGTCTGATGATTTGTATTTTGTCGCCAATATGCAACTCTCTGCTTCTTCAGATATTCCACGTTATGATAATTTAGCAGAAACCGTTGCAGATTCTAGTGATTTGAAATGGAGAGAATGGTATTATGGCCCTCAGCAAAGAATTTTAGGTTCTATTAAGGCGCGTTTATTAAATCAGAAATATTTTGACAGAGGAACCATTATTGCCTCTTTTCAAAAAGTAGATGAAGACCGATATAAACGTAAATGGGCTAAAAACTGGCTAGAAGCTAGTCAAGTAGATGTTTTTGTTTATGCATTAACCGCTGATTTTGATAAATTTTTAACAGAGGATGAACGGATTACTGTTTCTTATGGACTAGATATTAGTAGAAATAATGTCAAATCAAGGGCTTTTGAAGAATACGTTCATAGAGGTAGTCAACAAGGAGATAGACTGGCAGGAGATATTACTCGTTATCCAAGTAATGGTAGCTCGATGACTAGTTATGGGGCTTATACAAACCTTAAATGGAAAAGTGAAAATAAGGTTTTGTCAGCAGAAGCAGGCTTACGTTATAACTTTGTACAGTTAGCAGGTTTTTTTGGAGCTGAAGACCGTATTAAGTGGCCTCAAAATTATATAGATGGTATTTATTTAAAAAATGATGCGCTTACTTTTGGAACGGGATTAACCGCTAACACAAAAGATAAATGGCAATTCCGAGCTTTAATTGCATCTGCTTTCCGTTCACCTAATGTAGATGATTTTGCGCAAATTAGAGAAAAAAATGGTTTTATTACAGTACCTAACCCTACTTTAAAACCAGAAGAAGCGTTGACGGTTGAACTAACGGTAGGGAAACAATTAGGTAAAATTAGAACAAATAAAGAGACGGGAAAAAAATCGGGTACCAGTTTAAATTTAAGTGCAACAGCTTTTAAAACCAATTTAAAAAATGCTTTAACTCGACAGAATTTTGCCTTACCAGATGGGACAAAGGTTTTATTTAAAGATGAAGAGACATTAGAAATACAAGCCAATGTAAATGCTACGACAGCAAACATTATAGGAGCTTCTGGTAATTTAAGCTTTAAGATAGGTGGTAATTTTGAGTTGCAATCTAGCATTAGTTATACCAAAGGGACTTATCGTTTCCAAGATACAATAGAAGGAATTGTCATTGATGAAATTGTTCCTTTTGCTCATATTCCGCCATTATACGGTCAAACAAGCTTAACTTTTAATCTAGGAAAATGGAAAATTTCTCCAACCATTCGGTATAATGGGAGAAAACGACCGAATGATTATGCAGTAGCTTCTGCTAGACTCATTAATGGGAGTGAGGTATTATTAAGAAGAGATGGCACCTCTGATAATATTGATTATTCTCCTTTTGGTTTTATTGATGGTAACGGTGACCCTTGTGACCCGATAGAGCCTAGTAGAGATCCTGATTGTCAGGAAGGTTATGCAGGTGCTTTGGCTTGGACCACTTATAATGTTTATACCGAATATCAGCTTAACGATATGTTTTCCCTAAACCTAAGTGTAGAAAATATTGGAGATTTACATTATCGCCCTTTTTCTTCAGGCGTCAGCAGTGCAGGGAGGAATTTTATTGTTGGACTAAGAGCTAGTTTTTAAAAAAATAATGAACTCTGAATTCATTTTTGCTATTTATTTAGCAAAGGGCTTAGCGCATGGGACGGAGGTGTGTAAATGAACTAAGGCCAATGCCCTTTGCTGAATAGTTATAAGAAATCTACATCTACTGCATAAGGATATTTCATTAAATAATACAAAGCTCGTTTTTTATCAAAACCTTCAAACACGACATTGTAGAGCATTTCTGTAATTGGGACATGTAATTTATAATGCCTAGCTAATCCCCTAGCAATTTTTAAAGTTCTAGCACCTTCTGCCAATTCGGGCATCGACATAAATATATCTTCAGGCGTTTCTCCTTGCCCAATCCTATAACCAAAAGTATAATTCCGACTCTTTTTACTTGTCGCTGTTGCGACTAAATCTCCAATACCTGCTGTTCCTAAAAAAGGTTGAGCGGTAGACCCCATTGCTTTACCATAATTAATCATTTCTGTTAGCCCTCTCGTAATTAACATCGCTTGGATATTTTTACCCATTCCCATTCCTCCTAAAATACCAGAACCTAACGCAATGATGTTTTTTAAAGCACCCGCTAATTCTGCTCCTAAGATTTCGTGAGACCCAAAAACGTGAAATTTGGCACTATCTAAAATGCCTTGACCTGCTTTGATGACTTCGGTAAATTGACTCGCAATTACCGTTGCGGTAGGTTGGCCTTCTAAGATTTCAGAAGCTAAATTAGGACCAGACAAACAACCAATTTTTACCACAATACTTTCCTGACGAATCACTTCACTCATCGTACAAACATGCTTTCGCATAATGTTGACTTGTCTTGCCATTAAGGCTTCTTCTGTTACTTCCTTTAAATCAAACCCTTTAGTCCCATGAATTAATATATGATAGGGTTTTAGAAAAGGACCTAAATTTTTCATAGTTTCTCGAAAAGCACTAGACGGAACTATCGGAAAAATGACAGTACATTCTTTAGCGACTTTTTCAATATCATTGGTCAATTCAATATGCTCAGAAATGGGAATACCATAATGTTTTCGTTCTTGATTAATTTTATCAATCACGTTTTGTCGCCTGCTATAAAGCAAAACTTCTATTCTATTCAAGGCAATTAAATTGGAAATAGCGGTTCCAAAACTACCTGCACCGATGACGCCTACTTTTTTGGTTGTTGACAAATCTTAGTATTTAATTCAAATTGCGAATAACTGGTAGCACAGGATTTATCCTGTCCTGTTCAGCGACCTTTAGGTCGGTGCATCTAGTTTCGTTATTTTTTAAGCAGAATCAAGGCCTAAAGACCTTGTAACCCGACAGGCTGAAGCCTGTGCTACCAGTTTTTATCTTGTCCACAACTTGAGTTAATTAATTAATCTATTACTATATGAGTAGTAAAATGTTGAGACCAAATCCAATGGAGGCAATACGAATAACTTAACTATTCGCCGCTGCTGCTTCCACCGCATTCCAAACTCGCCAAACATTTTTATAGCAAATCTTAGCAATATCCTCTTCTGTATAGCCTCTTTTTAAAAGCGTAAAAATCAAATTAGGATATTGAGAGACATCTTTTAAACCAGTTGGTAAACTATCCCCCACACCATCATAATCCGACCCTATACCAACATGGTCAATCCCTGCAACTTTTACCACATTATCAATATGGTCGGCTACTTTTTCTACATCAGAAAATAGGGTAGGATTATCCTTTTGGAATTGTTCGATAATTGGCTTTGCAGCAGTATCGCCAAAGGATAAATCAGATGCTTTTAATAATTTACTAAGCTTGCTTCTCAATCCATTTCGTTGTTTCGCAATTTCCCCATCTAAGAAAGTAGAGCCAAAATTAATTTGAATCACTCCATTTTTCTCTCCTAACAATTTAATCATATCATTATTCATATTTCGCTCAAAATCTGGCGTAAATATTCGACAAGAAGAATGCGAAGCGATACAAGGTACATCCGTCATAGCCATCACTTGGTAGAAGGTAGAATCTGAAACGTGTGAAATATCTACCATAATCCCTACTTTGTTCATTTCTTTTACAACGTCTACACCAAAGGGGCTTAGACCATTCCAAGTTCGAGTAGAATCATAAGAAGAATCACAAATTTGATTGTCTTTAGAGTGCGTTAAAGTAATATAACGAATACCTCTTTGATGGAAATAAGCGACATTATTAATATCATCTTCAATAGGTGCGCCATTTTCCATACCCATTGGTAAAGACAAAATACCTTTTTTGAAATTGTCTTCTGCTTGAGCTGGAGAAGTAGTAATGGCAAATTTATCTGGATGCGCATCTGCAATCCCCGAAACCATATCAATTAAAGAATCGGCAAAGATTTTAGCACCACCTGATTTTTGATAAGAAGCAGGAATGTAAATCGACATAAACGGTGCATCCAAACCACCTTGCTTAGCTCTTTCTAAATCAAAATCTCCTTTATCTGTTTTAAGCGGAATGCCTAAGAATTCTTTTTCTAATCTAAAATTCGTCACTTTAAGTCGATATGGTAAATCAACATGTCCATCGGTAATAATGTATTTATGCGCTAATTCATCGGCTAATTTTTTGATAGCTTCATCACTCATTTCTGAGATAGGTGTTGCTTTAGGTGCTTCGATTGTTTTTGGTGCATCTTGGCAAGCGACCATAAAAACAATAGCTATGATTAGCGAGAAAAGGGTTCGTATTTGCATGACTTTGTTTGTTTAAAAAAAATCAGGATAAGCGTTGAATCTAGGTAGTATATGGTTGGTTTGATATTCATTATTAAACTTCAATCCTTCCATCCTTTTTTCCTTCCATCCTTGACTTACTGAAGTGAAAGTAATTGTTTTGCGATTTTCCTATCATTTGACAAACGAGGGACTTTATTTTGGCCGCCTAGTTTACCTTGTGATTTCATATAATGTCTAAAAGTATCCTTTTTTAAAGGACTAATTTTTAAAGTCCTCAAAATATTACCTTTAATCAAATCTTCATAGTAAATGTTTTGTTGAATCATTTCACGGTCGATGTTTTGTGCAAATGCCGTCAAATCATTAGGCATTTCTTCAAATTCTATCAACCATTCGTGGTAAGGCAGCCCACTTTCATTAGGCGTGATATTGGGTGCTACCGTAAACTCGGTGACCTTAACTCCTGTTTTTTTAGCAGCATTTAATAAAGCCTCTTCAACTTCTTTACCAATCACATGCTCGCCAAAGGCAGAAATGAAATGTTTGATTCTACC
>JBGCFJ010000563.1:0-1849 GCA_045106885.1 Saprospiraceae bacterium | reverse complement strand
GATTTAAAATGGAAAACGAATTCTAGTTTGTTTAGCAGTCATTTACTCTTGCATGTAGAACCTATTATGAACTTGCCTTTTCAGCCTTATGTTAGGGGGCAACTAGGCTTTAATCACTTTTTTACGGTTTCTCGCTTAGTTGATCCTGAAATAGATGACAATCCATTGGAGCGATATGTGGATGATAAATCTTGGGGTGTCAGTTATGGTGGTGCTGTTGGTTTTTTGATTCCTTTAGATAAAGATTGGAAGGCCATGCTGGATATTAAAGGCACTTATTTGCGAGGCAGTCGTAGTTCTTATTATTCCAAATTATCTGGTGTGGATGTGATGGAAGATAGCATTGAAGCTTTTGAATTGGAGGAATCGGTGGTGGATATGATGGGGATTTCTGTTGGGGTTTTGTTTTTTATTGAGTGAGGCTGGTTGCTGGTTTGGCGTAAAAATTTCACGGTGTAAAAATGGGTAGTTCACGCTTGGGATGGACGGTTCATCCGAAAGTGATGGATTTAAGCTTGGTTTAGGTATTTCTTTGTGATTGTAAAAAGGTAATCAGACTTTGATTGCTATTTTTTTGAAGAATGCCTTAAATTAGTGATATGAAAATGAAAAATCTTCTTTTGTGGGGTGTTATGGTTTTGACACCTCTACTTATGAGTCTAGTCAATAATCAATATTGTCCAGATATAAGTATATTTAGAATTTATGAAGATGCCAGCCTCTATGCCAAACAACCAGAAATCAATGACTTATATGTTGATACGGATAAGGATATAGCGACCTATTTTAAAATAGCGGGCAAAAATGCTGAAGCTAACTCTTTTATTATTTTAACAGGAAAAGATACTTTAAACAATCTTGATAATAATGCGACTAGACTAAAAGAATTGATTGAAAAAAATGAAGATTTTTTAAATACCCATTCTTTTTGGTCTATTGGACAAGTTCAAGCATTAGTAGAGGCGAATGGAGAGAAAACAAAAATATATCGAATGTACGGGAAACCACCTTTCATTTGGTGGGATTACTATCGAACCCCAATTAGTTATTTTACATTTTTTCTATTCACTTGCTTGTTGCTATTGGTCTTAAATAGAATCAGTAAATTCTTTTTTGGGAATAAATACTCAACTAGAAATATTGAATTTATCCTTTATTTAGGGATTTTTATTACTGTCGTACATTTCTACAAGTTTGCTGATTATCCATTGCTTACCTTGTTTTTATTAAGTACACTTCCTCTCAGTATTTTGTTCCATAGATTGAATAAACGGTATTTTCAATATCAACATCCTGTTTCGGCTGAATTTAATAAATTTGTTTTACTTTACTCAGGAGGTGTTATTTTACAATTATTAGCGGCTACAATTATCTCCTTATTCTACACCAAACCATATACAAGTTTTTATGCACATGCTTTAAGTACGTTTCATTATGCAGACCAATTAGGCTTTCTTCCTATGATGAGTACTTTTCTAATTGGATGGGTACTATTCGCAATTGGTAACTTTTTAAATAATGTAGTAAAACACATCATTCAACTTCGTCAAAAAGAAAAAGAGTTAATTATCTCCAAACAAAAAGAACTCCAATCCCAAGCCGAATTAGACGCCCTACAAGCAAGAGTCAATCCACATTTCCTTTATAACTCTTTAAATTCCATAGCAGGTCTAGCCCAAGAAGATCCCGCAAAAACCGAAGAAATGGCAATTGCACTCTCTCATTTTTTTAAATACAGTACCAATCGACAAACCGAAAATTGGAGTACGATTGAAAAGGAGATTGAGATATTGGAAACATATTTGGAGATAGAAAAAATTCGCTTTGGCGAACGATTACGATTTCAGTT
>JBGCFJ010000562.1:0-7869 GCA_045106885.1 Saprospiraceae bacterium | reverse complement strand
TTCGGTGAAACGTGTACGCCTAAATTTGGGCTTTGCAATTGTCATGATATTTATGTTTTTTTCCAACCACAAATATCTTGACTAATTCTCACTTTATGAAATCTTCAATTTTTCCGTTTTAGAAATTTAAACATGCTCTAATATTTTCAATTTATAGTTTTCGATATGCGACATTTTGAGATGCACCCTCGTGCTGAAGCTAGAAAAATTAAAGGAAAAATAGACATTCAGCAATTCCTACAGACCGTCTCGAAGCTACGCTCCTTAATTTTTTGGTAGAGAACCAAACAAGGGAGTTAGCCTAAATTAGGCTCAATACATTGAGAAAAATGATTGAAATTTCAACAATTTCACCACTATGCAATATGTTTACGTATATTTATTGGTAAAATACCTTAAAAAACTGATTCAAAATTCTCTAACTCCCTAGTTGGCTCGTTACCAATTTTTTACTAAAAGAGCAGCGCTCTGACCCCGTCTGTAGGATTAATTAACCCAAAATTCCTTTAAGGAGCGTAGCTTCGTCACCACAAAAAATAAATTGAAATCTTTTTGCGGTCAATATTCCCAAGTTTTGAAAACTTTGTAAGTCAGGAAAAATTGCTGACTTTACGGACAGACTCTAATTAATAAAAGCCCCATCCATTTCCAAAGTAAGTCGGTCCTCACTCAATAAACGGTCCAGCAAAGCTTGTATTTTTGGCAATTCATATTCAAAAGAATATTTCATTTTAAGCATATAATCGAGCCAAACGCTTATGAACTATTTCATCAGCCTCTTTCATAATACGGTCAATTAATTCTTTACAAGTAGGAATATCGTCAATCAAGCCGACAACCATCCCACAAGACCAAACACCTGAGTCTACTGCCCCATTTTGCATAACCTTTGGATAGACACCAGCCACTTCTTCTATAATATCTTCAAACTTGATGTCTTTACCTAACTGCTTTTCTTTTGCCAACAACCGTTCTACGGCAGGGTTATTCAATACTCGTTCTGTATTTCTCAATGGCCGCATGACCAAACGCGTATCCAATTCTGTCGCATCTAAAATGGCTTGTTTTACATTTTGATGAATCGGTGCTTCTTTGGTTGCCATAAAACGAGTTCCCATATTGATGCCTTCTGCACCCATAGCAATGGAAGCGACTAAAGAACGAGCATCTGCCATACCACCTGAAGCTAAAAAGGGAATTTCCAATTCTGCTGCCGCCCGAGGCAATAAAATCATATTCGGAATATCATCTTCTCCAGGGTGACCTCCACATTCGAACCCATCGACAGAAACAGCATCACAACCAATCGCTTGTGCCTTCAATGCATGTCTAACAGAAGTACATTTGTGAATCACTTTAATTCCTGCATCCTTTAAATAAGGTAAAACCGATTGAGGATTACGTCCAGCCGTTTCTACGACTGTTATGCCGCCTTCAATGATTGCTTTGACATAAGCAGGATAATCTGGTGGATTCAAAGTCGGCAAACAAGTAAGATTAACCGCAATGGGTTTATATGTCATATCCTTACATCTAGCAATTTCATTGGCTAAGTCTCCCGCTGTTTTTTGCGTCAAGCCTGTGATAGTGCCTAATCCACCCGCATTAGAAACAGCGGCTGCTAATTCTGCTAAACCTACATAGTGCATCCCACCTTGCATGATAGGATGTTCAATACCAAAGAGTTCTGTTATTTTGGTCTTCATATTTTTCTGTTTAATTTTTTTGTATTGAGTTGTTTCAAATTAAGAAAAAGTAATATTAGGAATTAAATACTAATTTTTTTAATTATTACAAAAAAAATGTAAAATAGGTTTGATTTCAAGATTTAAAGGATGAAAATAGATAGTTGGTTTGATTTTGGATTTTTATGAATTCATTAGGTAAGAAATGGTTTGCTAACCAACTATTTTACTGCCGATTCCACCATTGCAGGAGAAAATGCCTCAGCAGATATTACAGGACCAATCGGTCAATATGCCCATGGCAATGAGCCTAGTCACCATGTTACCCATTTTTATAATTACGTCGGGCAACCCGAAAAAACACAAGCAAAAGTGGACGAGGTTTTACAAACATTTTATACCCCAACTTCTGGAGGTATTATTGGAAATGAAGATTGTGGTGCTATGTCTGCTTGGTATGTTTTAATTAGCATCACTATTATACCAAATCGGAGAAGACCAAGCTCGTTCTTGTGTACTAGTAGGCACTTCTGAAAGCGGAGCCAGCCCAAGCGCAGCCGCATCATAAGTCGTCCATCTAGGCGTAGGAATTTCCAACACCCTTACATAATAAGCCGCAGCTTGACTAGCATCAAAAGTTGGGTCTTTCCAAGTAGTTTGTAGCTGGACTGCACCAATGTCATTTGTATAAGTAGCGGTTGCAACGTCAACCGTAGAGCCAATAGCTGGTAGTTTCCCATTAGCATCTACCTTTCTATCACCCGCCCAACTCACCTCAAAAATTTGTTCTTGCGATGTTCCATCATTATCCAAATATACTTTAATGACTTGTATTCGGTCTAAATTCGCCCCTTCTGAATCTTTAATGGCTTGAATGATAAATGTTGGCGACTGCCCCCTGACTTCTGCCCCTTGACTCCTCAAATCGCTGCCCATTGGAACGCCATTTGCATAAGCAGTTGTCACCCAGTCTTCACCAGACAGAGAATCTACTTCTAAATCCCAACCAGCAAAAAAACGCAGTTTTATTCTTGGTCCAGAAGTTGCAAAAGTTTCTTTTCGTTCCATCGCTTCAAAAATTGCTTCTCTGGTATTTTCTTTTGCCCAGACTCCTGCTAATCCAGCCGCACTCCAAAATTTGGAAGGTCTTTTTCTAGTCTCATCCATCCGAATTTTTGGTGTAGCATCTACAATACCTAATTTGCCAATATAATTATCCTCCTCTACAGCACTCGCCCCATTATGTCCATCCGAACTACCAATAAATCCAAACTTAAACGGATTCGTCCCTAAAGATTTTTCATAAGCCAATCCATCTTTTAATGCCGCTCGCACATAGCTATGCTTCGGTTGACTGGGCGGCGGTGGAAAGGAAGAAGTAAAAGTATAGGCATATACTTCATAATCCGCAAATTCATCGTTTGGGGATAAGACAGGATGGGTCATCGACTGCCCTTTAATCTGTACGACTTCATTGATGGGTTCATTGCGAGAACGAGTTTGTGCATAAGCCGCTGTTAAGGCTTTTCCATTGCTGGTTTCTGAATTATACATCAATCCATTACTCATATTGGCATTATGCGGAATCGCCAATAAATCAATGCCTTTAGCCCGTTGGGTATCCATCCATGCCCATAAATCTTCTGGGTCTTGAGAATTAAAAGCAGAGAAGGGAATGCCAGCTACTTTTCCACCTTTAAAGACAACATTACGATGTAAATTTTGCGCATATTGTTCTTTCGCAAATACTACGGAAGGATTCGATGTCCATTCATAGGCAGGAAAAGTTGTAAACTTCCCAGGTTCATAATGGCGGTCCGCAGCTGCTACAATCCGCTGCCAAGTACTTTGAATAATGTCTTTTTGAAGGAGTTCTTCGTAAGGCCAACTAGCGGCCATACTCATCCCTATTTTGCCAAAAGCTTTTAGGGAAACCTCCCTATCAGGGTTATTAATCTCTTTAGCGATGGCTAATTTCGCTAATGGATTCTCCGCATCCTGCATTTGCATCATGATGCCCATATATTCGGAATGGTCGGTGACCGCCATAAAATCGAGCGCACGTCCCATTTGAATGGGCTTGCCACTTGCATGAGCAATAGCTGCTCCTTTTCCAAAATTATAGGCATCATCTGGGTTTGTCCTTACATTAAATATAAAAGCATCAAAAGACCAACTCGTATGCACGTGTAAATCTCCAAAATAGGCATTTCTATTTTCATTAAAACCAGCCGTTTGCCCCGTATGGATTTTCGTAGATATTGCTGTAGTTTCGGTATAAGGTTGCTCACTAGTCCGTATATGAAAGAACCATATATAGGCTAGTAGGGCTATCGAAAAAAGGAATAATAGAAAACGGAGAAAATATTTCATTGAGAGTGATTTATTCGTTATGACAGGTCTTTTATACGCCAGCGGAGCTTTTATTAAATTTTAGTAAAATAAAGAATATTTAGTCAATTTTTTAAATATTTTCAACGAAAGGTAATTTATATTCAATAAATGGTAGGATTACAAAGTGGGGACATAATATTGTTTCATAAATATAATGATGAAAAATAACGTTTTTGGAGCATCAAAAAGATAATATTATTCGTTTGCGTTGTTATTTATCCTATGGTCAATATCCCCTTTTCATTACGAATGCTTGATTGAAAATGTATTTATCAAGAAATTAGTTTTTAAAACCTACTTTCCAAATTTACTACAAAAAATGTTGATGAGGTTGAAATACTAACGTACATTCAGCATTAAGATAATATTCAAAACATTCCCTTTATTCTACCACCCTAGACAACCTTTTTAAATCTTATTCCAACTTCTTTATAGTAAACAAAATACATCTCTACTATCGCTACCCTGCCTACTGGCAGCTATTCTAAAACCTGTAAGGTTTTAATATAATTAGCAAAAAAGAGATATTAATCACCAGACAAGGCTAGATATTTAAAAGGAATCACTCGACCCGATTTCCCTTGAGCTAATATCCCCTTGAAATTTTCAAATAATATGAAAAAGTTAATGAATTTCAAAGCAATTTTATTTTTAGTATTTATCTTTTTGAATACTTCTTGCAGCAAGGAAACCTCTTTGCCAGATGCTATTACGACGGAAACAAACTTTACAGTAGTCAATACCATACAAACAGGTGCGGACGCTATTTTGACTACAGGGGGAATAGAAATACCTATTGAAAGTTTTTTAGGTTTAGAAGAAGGTTCAACGATTGAATCAGCAACTATTAATACTAACGAAACGGAACTGGTAGGTTTTCTTTCCTTATGGGATATTGACTTAAATGGAAAGTCTATCACTTTTACCAATATCGCTACTGAAGAACTTTATTCTGGCTTTTTTAGAGTATTGGAACCAGAGACTTATGAGCGATATTATTTCACTTTTGACACGCCATTGGTAGTTGAAAATAGCTCAACAAACAATGAATTTGTAACGGTAGAGGTAATTTCTGATACAGAGATAGTAGTTGTTTTAGGTGCAGGATACGATAATACAGGAAGTGGTTTTACTGTCAACTTTAATACGGAAGAATAGGTTTTCATAGGATTGTTTTTAGTAATTATTTATAGCTCTTATTAGCAAAGAGTCACCTACAAAGCTGTAATTATTCGTTTAGGAAATTGTATAACAATGCTAGTGAACTTGTGGCTCTTTGTTTTTAAATCAACTACTATTATCATATAATTCACACTTGTCTTCAAAATAAATCAAATTATGAAATTATCAAAAAAACTATGGCTATTCATTGCCTTGCTAATGGTAGGAATTACCAATACAAATGCGCAAACAAAAAGAGAAAATTTATCAGATAAACAAAAAGAAGAAATAAAGAAAAATGTAGAAGAATATGCAGCTTCACTAAATCTTAGTGATATACAAAAAATTGAATTTGAGGCAATTACAAAAAAATATGCTAAACAGATGAAAGCAGTTAGAGATAGTGGTGGAGGTAAATTTAAAAAGTATAGAAAATTGAAATCCATTCGCAAAAATAAAGATAAATAAATGAAGCAATTACTCAATAAGGAGCAGTTTAAAACCTATTTAGCAAAACAAGAAGAAAGGAAGCAACAGATGAAAGCAAGATGGAATAAGCGTTAAATTTTGGAACTTTTCTAAAAGGACAAGCAATTATTTATGCTTAAATAACAATTAAGATACAGCGCCTCAAATTACCACTTTCAACTTACTATATTTAATAATGGTTCTTTGGTAAAGAAAAGGTCATTCTTCCAACCATAAATCCAATTATCCCATTTATCAAAAAGAACCCTTCTTTTTACCTAGCAGTTGACTATGCGCCTTATTGGGAAAAAAGAAAAGTAAAAGGGGGACAATTCGGCCAAGCAAGCCCGTTTTTTGTGTCAGAAAGCCAGCAAAAGAGTTTTACTACAGGGCTTCAATTTGGCGTTCAGTTGGGTAAAGGGTGGATAGTTGAAACGGGATTTCGTTACCTTAATTCAAAAGTTTCTGCACAGCATACTGGGAAAATTCCTTATCCTGCTTTGGAAGAAAATTTAAATAATCAAGGAAGGTATGAAAGTATCCTTAATGTGCAATTAGGTGCTGATGAAGCAGTAGAAAGGGAAGTGGTGCTTTCTAGGAGTTCTGCAACATCCGTTGAAACGAATACCATCTTAAACCTAAATATTGCCTACTCTGCATCTAGGTCAGCTCTAGACATTCCGTTGTTGGTAAAAAAACAATGGGTCATTGGCAATCTTGGATTAAGCATTAATGCAGGTTTGTTGAATCGATTTATTATGGAGAATAATTTGGAGGCTTTTAGTATAAAAGTAGATGACCCTCGGTTTCAATCTCGTTTAGCACCGAAGGAAGAAAGAAATGGCACGAGTAGATTGAGTACCTATTCCCCGAATTTTTTAGCTGGCTTAGGTATAACATATCAGCTTCGACCAAAGTTATCCGTATATGCCGAACCTACCTTTGTCAGAAGTATTCAACCGATTAGAAAAATTAATTTTTCAGATGTTTATGCCGAAGGGAAAATGGTCAATTTTGGTATACGGTATCAGCTTTAAAACAATAGATGTCAGAAGTCAGACCGTCCTTTTAGGACTGTCAGAGGTCAGACAGTAGAAGGTTCAAAATATAGCATAGAAGTTGGGGGGCTTTTTCAGCCCTGAAAAGGCGAGATATGCTAACCTAGGGTTTGCATCCATAACCAATTAGCTCGAAATTAACTCTCCCCTAACCCCTCTCTTCAAAAAGAGGGGAACTAATTTAGGGCAAAACTGAAAATCATCATCAATTTATCCGATAATTTTGAGCTTTGACGACTCCCTTCCTTTTAAAGGGAAGGGCTGGGGATGGGTTAAAATGCTTAGCTTGACGGCTATGGGTTTGCACCCTAGGTTAGCATATGTCACTCCGTTGGAGCTTTAAAATGTGACGCAATTTTCTTTCTAAATTTTGAACACCCTACCCTTTTAGGGCTGTACAATAGTAAGATAAAATAAACCGATTAACATGGGTTAATCGAGTACTGGCATTCTTATGTCTAAAACCAAAATTATCGAAATAATAAAGAATGAATCACAGAGAGGTAATCCCTCTCAAATTTTATCATTTAAGTGAGTTTTCAAGGTGAAGGGCATATTGCGTTTGGTATGCTCTTGCCTTTTTCTCAATTCACATAAATAACAATAAATATTCTAAAAATCACTAAATAATTTTTCACTATTTTTAATTAAAACTCATCAGAATGACAAAACGATTACTAGTTCTAGCAGTAGCATTTTATGCCACTATTTCCCTGTTTGCACAAACCACCGTCAGCGGTGTTATTACAGATGCAGAATTAGGCGACCCGCTCATTGGGGCAAATGTGCTTATCGAAGGCACAACTATTGGTACGAGTACCGATTTAGATGGTACTTTTTCAATCACTAGTGCCGAACCGCTACCTTGGACGGTAGAAGTTTCTTACACAGGTTTTAGTACCCAAACAATTCAAGTTACAGACAATCAATCCAATTTGACGATTGCTTTAGCACCAAGTGCATTGATTGGGCAAGAGGTCGTCGTTTCTGCCTCTAGAAGGCGGGAAAAAGTACAAGAGGCACCTGCATCTATTTCTGTATTCAATGCTAGAAAATTAGAGGCATCTCCACAGGAAAACCCTGTTAGAAATTTAATTTCTGCA
>JBGCFJ010000561.1:0-3025 GCA_045106885.1 Saprospiraceae bacterium | reverse complement strand
CTGGCTAATTATTTTCTCCACTTTGCCTTAATGACTTTATTGTTGAATTGTTAAAGCATTGGTAGTGCTACGTTTATAAGGCTATGTCTAAGTAAACCCCATAAGAAACATTGAGTTTATAAAATATTATAGCCTTACATTTATAGCACTACCAAAGCATTTATTAATAGACGGTTAGCCGAATAATAAATAAACAATTTTAGTAATTCAATAATTTTCCTCTTGATAATTGTAGTTTTCTCCTAAGTATTCAATGAGTAGATGAGCAAATGATGCAATGAATAAATCGAGCACATCCAATTTAATATTTTGGTAAAAATTGAGGTGATGCGGTTTATATTTTCTCATTTATTTATTCATTCATTTACTCATTGAGTATTTACGTTTTCTTTTAAAAGACGTTAAAGATAAACAGTTTTTAAAATTATTGAAATAAACTGGCATAAAATTCTATTTCTTTAGTAGAAAAAGTAGACTTTTGCGAATATTCGCTAAACAAGATGTCAGATGTTAGGTATTAAGTGATAGACTTTTACGTTTAACCTAATACCCAATACCTGCAACCTTATACCTTAAAAAAATGGCAAAAAAAGAAGTTTATATCGTTTCCGCAGTTCGTACTCCACTAGGTAGTTTTGGAGGTATGTTTGCTAATATTCCTGCAACCACCTTAGGAGCAGCAGCCATTAAGGGCGCTTTAGAAAAAGCCAAAGTAGACCCTAAAAAAGTCAAAGAGGTCTTTATGGGCAATGTTTGTTCTGCTAATTTAGGTCAAGCACCTGCTCGACAAGCTGCTTTAGCCGCAGGTATTCCAAATACGGTCCCTTGTACGACGGTCAATAAAGTTTGCTCTTCTGGGGCGAAATCCATTATGTTTGCTGCTCAAAGTATTTTGTTGGGACAAGGCGATATAATCGTAGCTGGCGGAATGGAAAATATGTCAGCCGTACCTTATTATGTACCAAAAGCTAGATATGGCTATAAGTATGGCAATGCAGAATTAGTAGATGGTTTGCACAAGGACGGATTATTTGACCCTTATGATGAAATCGCAATGGGCGTATTTGCGGATAAAACGGCTACGAAATATAAAATTTCTAGAGAAGACCAAGATGCTTATGCGATTCGGTCTTATAAAAATTCAGCAGCAGCTACAGAAAATGGCACTTTTGCGAATGAAATTGTTGGTGTATCGGTTCCACAAAGAAGAGGGGGACCTATCCTCATTACAGAAGATGAAGAATACAAAAGAGTAAAATTTGAAAAAATACCACAATTACGTGCAGCTTTCTCGAAAGGCGGAACGGTAACAGCTGCCAATGCTTCAACGATAAATGACGGTGCTTCCGCTTTAATTTTAGCGAGTGCAGCGGCAGTTAAAAGGTATGGGCTACAACCAATCGCTAAGATATTAGCTTTTGCTGATGCCGCACAAGCACCAGCATGGTTTACGACTGCCCCAACGAAAGCAGCACCGAAAGCATTAAAGAAAGCGAAAATGGCGATGGCAGATGTGGATTATTTTGAAGTAAATGAGGCTTTTTCTGTTGTTCCACTAGCATTTAATCAAGTTTTAGAGGTACCTATAGACAAAGTAAATGTGCATGGTGGAGCGGTTTCTTTAGGCCATCCACTCGGTGCTTCTGGTGCTAGAATTGTGACTACTTTGACGAATGTTTTGCAGGCGAAGGATGCGACTATTGGTTGTGCGGCTATTTGTAATGGTGGGGGGGGTGCTAGTAGTATTGTGATTGAGCGGGTTAGTTAATGGATATTTTATCAGCATTTGGATTTGATGTTTGAATCCAAATGCTGATAGTTCGTTACTCTTTTTCTTTCTCTTCTGGATTTTTGATTTTTCCTTCATAGATAGTACCTTTAAAGAGCTTAATACTTTCTCAAAACACTTTTCCTTTCGTTTTCAAATCCTTACCTTCGCATTTTATTAGCGAGTAAGTAAGATGCCGCTATTTATTCTGGTATTTTATTTATGCAAATAACCAACCCATTCAACTACCCACCCGTCCAAGGCTTCCAATTCGGTTCTTCCCTTTGGGGCAAACCCAAAATGTATGTCTACAGCTATTTTGTGGATGGACTTTTGATTGATACGGGACATAGCAATGCTCGAAAAATGATTATGCATCATTTGACAAAATTACCTGTCGAGCAAATATTTATCACCCATCATCACGAAGACCATAATGGCAATTTAGTAGCATTACAAAATCATTTCAACGTACCAACTTATGCCTCCCCACTTTGTACGAAAATCATGAAAAATCCACCCAAACTGTCTTTTAGTCAATGGATTTCTTGGGGAAGCACTGCTCCGAACAACAATATTTTACCAGTTGAGGACAGCATTAGTACGCTGAATCATACTTTCCAGATAATCCCGATTCCTGGACATGCTCGGGATATGGTCGCTTTGTTTGAGCCAACGGAAGGCTGGTTGTTTTCTGCGGATTTATACATCTATGATTATATCAAATTTTGTTTGGAGAATGAGAGTATCGCCCAACAAATCACTTCTTTGAAAAGGGTATTGACTTTAGAGTTTGATTTACTATTCTGTAGCCATAATCCTAAAATGAAAAATGCAAAAAAGCATTTACGACGTAAACTAAATTTTTTAGAAGACTTTTACGCATCTGTCCTTAAATGGCATCAGCAAGGGTATCCACCAGCGCAAATTATGGATAAAATGAAATTGACTAAATTGTATTGGATGCGGATATTGACAGGTGGCGCTTTATCTGGTTTAAATATGGTTAAATCTGTACTTCGAGATGAAGCGCTTAAAGCAAACAATCGTTAAATGACCGTGGTTATTTTGATAAAAGCACTTTAATTAGCTGTTAATTTTTTAAAATTACTGGTTATTCTCCAAGACTTTGTAGATTATTGTAACCATTCATTTTCGATAGTAGAAGGGAACTTTAGTTCCCTGTAAGCTTCGGTGAACTGATTGAGATTCAGAAAATAATGTACCTTTTTCTAACTCACCCCTAACCCCTCTCTT
>JBGCFJ010000560.1:0-3439 GCA_045106885.1 Saprospiraceae bacterium | reverse complement strand
GAAAAATCATCTTGCATGACAGGAATGAGAAAATGATTGACTTGCATTAAGATGTCGGTAAAGCGAGGATGATTCATAGTACCCGTCACATCAATGAAAACAAAGTCGTACTCATTTTTAAGCTGACCGATTTTGTTTGCACAAGAAGTAAGGTTAGTGGTAATGATAGGGTAAGGGTCTTTATTGGCATAAATAGTCTGATAGATTCTGGTGAGCCTTTCGTCGGCAGTAATGACCTCCAATTCTTTTTTTCTTTTTTTACTAATGCTGCTTTGAGGATAATCTGCATCAATGACAGCGATACGAAAACCAAGGATGAAGAAAAAGAGATTAGCGAGTAAAGTAGTGACGGTAGATTTTCCAGCACCTCCTTTTTGACTAATAATTGCGATAACGTTACTCATGTTGTGTAGTTGAATGTTTAGATAAATGAGGTCAATAGTGTAACTGTCCGATTGTTGAGTATAACAATCAAATAGCATAAACTAAAAGACATAAAAGTGGCTTTGAAGTAGTAGCGTGTAATGTGCTAAAACAATAAAAAGTCACATCTTGCGACAAGAGACAAAGTTAGTTTGCCTTACCTGTCGGCAAGCCCATAATATTTGAGTAGTTGAAGATGTTTAACGGAGAAAGGATTTCTCCCTACAAAACGAATCAAGAAGGATTCGATTTTGGCTATGCTATGTGTAATGAAGGGGGAGGGAAGTTTAGAGCTTTCTAAAGAGAAATCTTAAGAAAGGTGAAGTCCCTAAACAAATCATCACGACACGAAATTAGTTTTTAATGAAGTTACATCCAAACTTTCAAAAATATTTATTTTTAATAAATTCTATTTTTTCAGATAAGAAATCAAATAAAAATTTGCAAAAATACTTGACAAAGAACAAAAATATGGCAAAACTTTCGCAGGAGCAGGTTAAACCAAATAAAAGTGAAAAAGTGAAAAAGTGAAAAAGTGAAAAAGTGAAAAAGTGAAAAAGTGAAAAAGTGAAAAAGTGAAAAAGTGAAAAAGTGAAAAAGTGAAAAAGTGAGAAAGTGAGAAAGTGAGAAAGTGAGAAAGTGAGAAAGTGAGAAAGTGAGAAAGTGAGAAAGTGAGAAAGTGAGAAAGTGAGAAAGTGAGAAACGATGCCTACGGCATAGTGAACAAGGCAAATATTCTTTTTTAGCTTAAAAGTATACAAAAAATAGCCCTATAAAGGGGTTAATACTTCAATATCAACATAGTATAAATCATTACTAACGAGCGTCTTAGCCCTAGTGGGCTAAATGGCATTCGAGGCGTGTGAGATGACGGCTTTGCCGTTCATAGCAAGGTGTACCTAATCACGTACAAACTCGCTAAAGCTGTTTATACGGTATTAGGTCAACCTTGCCAAACCGATAAAAAAATCGAAGATATTTTTTACCGATTTGGGGAATTGCTCCTATCGTCTCAATTGGGGCTACGCTCCCGAATAAGGCTGATGAATCAGCCTTATTTATCAGCCTTTCTTATGACTTAATTAGCTGCTAATTCGAGTATAAATACAAATAAATATGAAGGAAATACCCAAAAGAAGAAGTGCTAGATTACCAGAAATTCGCTTATATCCAGAAGAAAAGGCAGCGATTGAAACGGAGTTTGAACAGTCTTTTTATAGCAATAAATCGGAGTTTATCCGCTATAAGTTATTGGATAAAACCTATTCTAAATATCGACAACAACGATTTGAGGCGATAATTAAAGCAGGAGAATTGCTAGATGATTTAGGGAAAATAGGGAATAATGTGAACCAAGTAGCGAAGGTATTAAATACCTATAAGGATGGAAAAATGAGGAGAGAAGAATTATTAGTAATGGTATCAGCCATTAAATTAATTGGTAAAGTCAAAGAAATTTTAGAAGAAACACCAGAAGAATGATAGCCAAAATAAGTAGTGGAAAAAACTTTTACGGGGTAGCTAACTATAATCAAAAGAAGATAAACGAGGGACAAGGAGCAGTTTTGTATAAACAAAAATTAGTCAAAACGACTCCTAAATCTTTGCAAAATAGTTTTGATAGTTTCCGTACTTCCAGAGTATCAAAGCCAGTTTTTCATGTTTCCTTAAGCTTTTCAGAAAAGGATAAAGGTAAGTTGAGTAATGAAAAGATGGTGGAAATCACCAAAGATTACCTAGAAAAAATGGGCTATAGTAAGCAGCCTTATATCGTTTATCGGCACGATGATACCAAGCATCCACATGTTCATATCCTTACATCTAGGGTCGATATTGGTTCTGGGAAGAAGTTACCCCATGACCATGAGCACCGAAAATCTAAACGAATTACCGATGAATTGGAGGTCAAATATGACTTAACTATTTCGGATAAACAGGTTTTAGCTAAGCGAGAAATGCTGGGCGACCTTAAAAAAGCTATGCAAAATGGTAAACCAGAAAGCCTTAAAAAGCTGAATAAGGAGCTATCAAATATAGGTTCAGACATCAGAGTCAAACAGAAGGGGAAAGGAATGGTATTTTATAAAGTGGGTGAAGATGGAGATAAACAGACGACTAAATCTGTAAAATCGTCTCTTTTCAGAGATGTCGGATTAGACAAAAAGAGCTTAGAAAAGGAGTTTTCCAAGAACCGAAATGACCGCCTATATGTGAAAGGAAATGTAGAAAAAGTACTAGCAAAATCCCCTAAAGTTAATGCCATTACCTTTGCTAGACAGCTACAAGAAAAGGGAATTGAAACGGAATTTAGATATGGTAAAGATTTAGTCATTGGGGTTAAATATAAATACCAGGACCATAGTTATAAGGGGTCAAGTTTAGACCGTTCTTTATCCTTTAATAAGACTAAAGAGCAGATAACATTCCCACCCATTGAAAGCCTAAAACTACGAAAGAATTTATTAGATAATATCAAAACGCACCATCCTATTGAAATGAATTTTGATGGAAGTCGCATGGTATTTATTTCTAAAAATCCAGCATTAAATCAACAGTTAAATACCCTGCCTCAAAAGGATGCAATTGACTTAACTAACAAGTTTAATGGTTATCAAAGAAAGTATGAAAAGACAATAGATATAGGTGGCCAAAAACTGATTAGAGGTATGGCAGAAGATAACTTAGATGAATACTTACAAAGGCGTTATAAGAGTCGCCAAAAAAACAATGAACGCAGAATAAGACGCTAATTATTTTATCATATCTATCTATCGATAGATACAACAACAAACAAATATGGAAAACGACACAATGGAAAAACCAGCATTATTATTATCGCTATTGTTTAGTGTACTGATTTTATTACTACATGGAGTGTATCAATTTGCCGATTTTGAACATCCACTTTTTATGAAACTATGGCTAATAGTGATTGATACAGGCCTCTTTGAATCCTTTCATAAGCCGCATTTATTAGCCTTAGTTTTTGCTGTAATTTATGCAATAGGTACAAAAG